>NIRF01000034.1 GCA_002878375.1 Dictyoglomus sp. NZ13-RE01 | reverse complement strand
AGGTATGCAATGCTGCATCATCACACGAAAGTTACCAGTACGGTATTAAAGCGCATGGTAGAGGATATAAGAATGCTAGAATTGACAAGAGGATATATTCTTAAACTTTCTTCAATATACTTCGAGAAAGGTGATAAATATCTAGTAAGGCTGCTTGAATTATTAGCTACAATCCTTAGTGCTATAGTTGAGAAGACTGAAAACATTATGCTAAATGAATGGGAGATGAGGTGTAAGTGAATGAGTGAGAATGAGGACATAAACATGAGGGCTCTTAGAGCATTAACTGACTTCATGGTATGGTTGAGGAAAGCGAGTGACAGCATGTTAGCAAAATACGTGCAGAAAATAGAGCCTATGATTACGGAGTTTATAGATACAGAGATACATGATGTTGTGCGTATAGCGCTTAATAATGCTAGAGAGTTGTATATGAACGAGATATCTAGTATAGCTTCATGGATAGGTGACCTGATGTTTTGTAATGGATTATTAATCGCTGAGGCTGCATATTTGAATGAAAATAAAAAGTATCTCAAATCTAGGAAGGCTAGGTTGATTAGCGATGTGCTTAGTGAGATAAGTGTTAGGCTACAGGTTAAGTTATGGAATCTTGAGTTGAAAATAAATGAGTTGATAAAGGTGGTTTAGATGAGTGAGGAGGTAAAGCTTCACGATTTTACTGACGAGCAACTATTTGCATACGGTGAGTTCGGGTATTGGTTGAGATTGTTATCTCCGCGTGCTCTAGTGAGGTATGTTAAGAAGTTATCATACAAGGAAAAGCTGGCTACGGATATAAATAGAGTGCTACTGGTGGAAATTGCTAATGGATTATATCGCTACAGGCGCATTGATAGCGTTGGTACTTTATTCTGGTGGGGTAATAGATTGGGGTTTTTCAGGGGAAAACTAAGCGAGCAGGTGCGCTACTACATATTGAAGCAAGAATACATGAGGGCTAGGGTGGCTTATCTGTGGCTTCACATTGTAGAGGAACTTGAATCTAGGCTGGGACATCTCATAGATAAGCTCATGTGGCGTTAAAGGTGAGGATGTATGTATCATGAGTACGAATTAGTGTATGCTGGGACTAAGGGGCTACAAGGTCTTAACGTGTGGGGTAAGTGGATAAACGTAGCATCACCTAAAATGTTACATAAATGGATGAAGATTGTGGCTAAAATGGCGTACGAAAAGCTACACATATACACTGAGGATGTGAGCCACTGTACTGATTATATCGCACGGACATCAACGTTCTTACCGCTAGGAACGATAG
>NIRF01000033.1 GCA_002878375.1 Dictyoglomus sp. NZ13-RE01 | reverse complement strand
TCAGTACAAATTCTTCTGGATCGGCGGTATTCCCTTCTCATTCTTGAGTAGCGGTTACTCCGAAGTAAAAAGAGTTCAGGCAAGCCCCCCTCCTAACTTGTTCCTTCCAGGTCCCCAACCTCATGAGGAAATCTATAAGTTCTATAATATGGCAGATATTTTCTTCTTCCCTTCAAGACAGGAACTTTTCCCTATGGCACCTATTGAGGCTGCTTCCTGTGGACTCCCTCTCCTCCTTAGAAATCTCAAAGAATACGAAGATATCTTCTTTGACTCCTATATACCTTCTACCGAGGAGGATTTCGTAAATAAAATAGTAGAACTCGCTGAAAATTATGACCTTAGAATGAAAATGTCCCAAAAGGCTATCGCCTTGGCTAATACCTATGACATCAATAAAATTGCAGATCAAACTGTAAAGGTTTATAGAAACATTCTTAACAATATGTTATAATATAAGCCATGAAGATTACTGTTAACTTAATATCGGAAGCGTTAGCTTGGGATGTAAAAGGTCAAGGAGTATATACCGCAAGCTTATCATTAGCAGAAGCCTTAAAAAGAGTGCCAGAATTAGAAGTTCACATTAATGGAAAGGGACTTTATGATATAGCCCATCTTCATACTCCAGGTCCCTACGCCATAACAAAAGGATTAACTACTGGTAAAAGAATTGTCATTTCCGCTCATGTTATACCAGAGTCCCTTATTGGAAGTCTTGTTCTCTCAGAGGTATGGTTACCTATAGCTGAAAAGTTTTTTCAATACTATTATAATTTAGCAGATGTCATAATTGCAGTATCTCCTAAAGTAAAATCTGCCTTAGAAGAATTCAAAGTAAAAGCTCCTATTTATGTGATTCCAAATCCAATTAACTTGGAAAGATTCTTTGTGGATTTAGAAAAAAGAGAAATTATGAGAAAAAGATTAGGGTTCACAGAAGACGATTTTGTTGTTATGAGCTCAGGACAAATTCAACCAAGAAAAGGTGTCGACACCTTTATAGAAGTTGCCAAACATTTACCTGATATAAAGTTTTTATGGGTAGGAGGACAACCTTTCTCGATTTTAACAGCAGGATACTTAGATCTACAGGAAAAAATCAAAAATGCACCCAACAACGTGATCTTTACAGGCATTGTTCCCTATGAGGAGATGCCATACTACTATAATGCAAGCGATGTACTATTTTTCCCATCAAGACAAGAAACCTTTGGTATGGTTATTCCAGAAGCTGCCTCCTGTGGACTTCCTCTCCTTTTGAGAGATTTAGAAGAGTATAAGGATCTATATAAAGACTGGTATATTTCTGCTAATAGCAATGATGAATTTGTTATGCTAATTAAAAAATTAAAAGAAGATAAAACTTTTTATACAGAATACAGAAATAAGGCTTTTCAATTAGCAGAATATTATAATCTAAATAATATCGGTAGAGAAATTGCAAAACTATATAAGGAGATATTAGACAGTCCACCACGCTACAATAGAGATCTACTTACTTTGGAATCATTCAGAAAAGAGGGAAGAAAAATTTGGAAATTTTTTAAATATCCAAAGACAAAAAATCATGAGAAAAATAAAAGTAAATATTATTTTTAAGCCAGGTATTCCATCTGCAAGGAAAAAGGGTGGCGGAGATCAGACTGCTTGCAAAATGCTCTACTCCGCCCTTCAAAAAAGAGATGACGTGGAAGTTTATTACAATGCAAACCTAAAAGATGGACCCTTTGATATAATACATTTTCATTCTCTTGGAAACAGCTTTTTTAAATTTTTGAAAACTCATGAGAATATTATAATAACCGCCCATGTTATTCCAGACACCATGATCGGTAGTGCCATTTTAGCAGAAAGATGGAAAAATATATTTACTCAATATCTATTACTTTTTTATAATTCTGCCAAAATTGTCATAGCAGTGTCTCCATCGGAAAAAGCCAAGCTTGAAGAAATGGGAGTTACTTCAAAAGTTATATATATCCCTAATGGCATAGATACTGAAAAATTTAGAGTTGATCTTAAAGTTAGAAAAATGATGAGAGAACTATATAACATAAAAGAAAATGAAATAGTTATAATATGTTCAGGACACACTATAAAGAGGAAGGGTTTTGATAGCTTTGTTAAGGTGGCTAAATCTCTTCCTCAGTACAAATTCTTCTGGATCGGCGGTATTCCCTTCTCATTCTTGAGTAGCGGTTACTCCGAAGTAAAAAGAGTTCAGGCAAGCCCCCCTCCTAACTTGTTCCTTCCAGGTCCCCAACCTCATGAGGAAATCTATAAGTTCTATAATATGGCAGATATTTTCTTCTTC
>NIRF01000032.1 GCA_002878375.1 Dictyoglomus sp. NZ13-RE01 | reverse complement strand
CCATAGAACCGGTTTCTCATTCTTAGCACGTGTAAAACTTTATTAACCCCTCATTATCTCTAATTATAGATCGAGGTGAGTGTAGATGAGTGAAGCCCAAAAACAGTATCCTAGGATAATAAGGGATAAGGAAGACGACTACTGGTGGGTAATAACATGGTGTAGAGATAAGCTAACAGTTCATGTAGTAAGAAAGCTGTGGATTGAATGGGAGCCAGATGAAACGGGGATGTCGCTAGGTATTCTATATAATCTCGGCTACTACTCGCCATGTATATTTTGGGATAGGCTTAGCCGATACGAGAAGGCTGTAGTAATAACAGTCGAATTCCACTATGGACCGGCGAATAGTTGGGAAACACCCACATTCATACTACCAGCTGACATGGAGCTGGAAGATATATATAACTTTATTAGGGAAGCCCTCTATATAGCGAAGAACTTCTAGAGAAAAAAAACTAAATGTATCTTTTTTTAATCAATTCAGATTCTATTCTATCTAATTGTTTATGTAGCTCTATCGTTAGCTTGTATAGTTTATCTATCTCTTTTCCCAACATGCTATCATCCATCCTCTTATCCTATCTATTATTGTTTAAAAGGAGGAGGATGGAATAACACCTTTCACAATTCCAATAGCCACAACTTGTGGAAATAGACATTTACACATGTAAAAGTATATTAACCCCTTTTTACATCAGTAAAGAACAACGAGGTGTAAAGCATGGACGATATCAGGAAAATAAGATGTGCACTTGAAAAACTAGACTACAGTGATGACGAAATAGAGAGGAGGTTAAGCAATATCACAAAAATAGAATTAAACGAGGAAAATCTGCGTGAAGTATTAGCATATGCACTTGACTCAATACTATATGCAAATAATGAAAGCGCTGACGCCAGCGCCGGTGCAGTTAAAACTGATGAATATGAATACGTTATAATCATCGAGAGCGAGACAAAGACGCTGATGATAATATACGATATACGTAGCGGCGAATTCGCAGCTTACGAGTCGCTACACATATAATTTTTTTCCTCAATTACATTGATGAGTTTTTCCACGCTACACACTCCTGAAATATGGTTTTCTATTAGAAACTGATGCAACTTTATGCTTCTCCTATTTGTTTTTCTATAGCAATATGGCTGCGGCGTTTTTATTGCATTTTATTGCTATGGAATTTATTGCAACTTATTGTCGCTTATTGCATTTTATCGTTTTATTGCTATAGAACTTATTGCTGTTTATCGCCACTTATTGCTATGGAATTCTCCATAGGCAATAAATTTATTGCCATAGGCGATAAACTTATCGCTATAGAACTTTATTGCTATAGAATTTAGCACTTGCTAATGCCGTTTATTACTATATGATTATCCCTAACTATCCCTAGGATTATCCCCTCCCCCTCCTTTTAAACCAATTATAAGGGATAATGAGACGGTGAATGGCATGAGGCTAGATAAAGCGATAGATAAGCTATATAAGCTAACAATAGAGCTGAATAGGCAGCTTGATAGGATTGGGGAGGAGTTGATTAAAAAACGCTATACCTAGTCTTTTTTACCACTCAATCCTGCTTAGCCACTCCTCGATATACTTCTTCAGCTTATCCCTGTTGGCAGCCATCATTATTGTTACCAGCTTCTTGTCTTCTGAGTGGATGCACCACTCATAGGCGGTCTTTAACTTTTTCGCCCTCACGATTATGCTCTTGCTGTTGGTCCCTTCGCATACATAGACCGAGCCGTTGACGCCTCTATCTGTTTCCGTGCATCTCACGCTTACGCTCATTACACTCACCTCGATTTAGATCTATAGTGTTAGGAGGGTTTATATAGTTTAGCACGTGTAAAAGTCTATGAGAAAAAGCTATTTGAGTTTAGGCATCCGCTTGTTTAGGACTAGGTATTTGGCTATTTCGTATCGCTCTTTACTTATCTCGAAAGCTAACCATCGCCTTCCATGAGTCTCGGCTACGTAGGGGATGTTGCCGTAGCCAGCGAATGGGTCTAGGACTACCCCGCCCTCCTCGGTTAATGATTGAACTAGGTATGATGTAGTAGTTGTTGCCTTAAACTGGTCGAATACTTCCTTAGTCATGCCTTTGAGTAAGTCATAATCTACCTCGCCCGCCATTATGACATCAGAGATTTTTATCTGGATCTTAGGGGGCTTTGCTTTGTAGAATATAATTGCTGGAGTATAATTGCTTGAGCCGAATGGGCTTCGTGTAGCCTTCGAGAAATCAAGCCGTATAATAGTCCAGTAGTATCTAAAGCCCACTTTCTCCGTTCCATCAATAAGCTTGTTAAGGAACTTGGTGGCATAGTATACGGCTAAGGCTCCACCCGGCTTCAATACTCTGTAGAGTTCAGGTAGTATATCGTATAATGCGTTTTCATCATCGTATTCATCACGTTTTACTCCCCAAGGTGGGTCAGTAATAACAGCACCCACGCTTTCACTAGGTATTGTCTTAATTAACTCCCTTGCATCCCCTAGGCATAACCGACCTAGCGTTGTCTCTACGCACTCCATTACACTCGCCTCACTCTTTTACTATTGTAAGAAGGGCTTATATAGTTTTACACGTGCTAAGAATGAGAAACCGGTTCTATGGCAATAATTTTATTGCTATAGGCGATAAACTTATGTCTATGGCAATAAATTTATTGCTATGGAAAACACTATAGGCAATAAACTTAATTAGGGTTATCGTCATAGTGTTAAAGCTGGGTGGAAGTGTGGATAGAAAGAGGTTGACGAAAAACGAATTAAAGAATATCGTTAATAG
>NIRF01000031.1 GCA_002878375.1 Dictyoglomus sp. NZ13-RE01 | reverse complement strand
CCCTAAGCCCGAGAACCCGCTTATGCTCAACATACTCCCGAGCCGAATACTTAGACTCGTGGAATCTTCTACGGGTTTCACGGGTTTGAGTTTTACGGGCGTAAGAAATCAAGTCAACCGTTTTCTCGGTCGCTTTAACCCATACTAAGCCGTCGACCCGCTTCAACTCAACATATCCTTCTTTAGAGAGAGAGACAAAGAAGCGGGAAAGCCTCATATATGCTCTATGGTATTCCTTATGACTAGGATTCTTAACATGAAGGAGATTCTCAAGGTAGAAGCGGGTTAAGACTGGCAAATTCACACCTAATCCAAAATCATGATCCAGAACATACTTCAAGACCTTCAACAGGTTATCGAGATCCTTATACACTCCTAGATTGAGTCTTCTTCGCATACTCCCTCTCCCTTACCACTTCAAAAAACTTCTTCATCTCAGGAGCATAGAGAGAGGTAATAGCATAACCGAAATAGTGCCTGAGAGCTAAACGAACAACCTGAGCCTTCTTCATGCCAAATATCTCGGTCAACTCGTTAAGCAACTCATACTCATCAGGATCTAACTCGACCGTGAACCGCTTCATATTTCTCCTAACCATAATTTCACGCCTCCAATATAAAATATGTCAACAAACCTTATAAAGCAATACAATAACCTCCAATTGAAGATTGTGCAATTGATTCACAAACTCAATATCAATTAAATGAATAAGATGAACTGATTAAATTAATTGAATCACACAAATTAATAAATATAAGGGGAGCAATTAATTAAATTAAATGAATTAAATGAGTTGAAACAAGGGTGAACTCTATGGGTAAATATGTCTATAAGCATATACCCGTAAGAGTCGATACATGGAAAAAGCTGAAGATATTGGAAATAGAGCTAAGCGATGAACTAAACCCGCCTATAAGACTCTCAGACATCATAGACTACCTAATTCAATACTACTACAAGACCAAGAAGGGAGTAAGCAATGAGTGAAACCTCTTATCTCGAAACCTATCGTGAAAGAATACGCTATGAAGAACTACTACTCTATTGGTTAGACCGCATTAACCAAGCCCTTCAATTCAATGAAACCGATAATATAAACACATATACAATGGGAGTGGAGAGAGCCGTTAGATCCGTTAGAGCCTTCTACTCCCTACTACCTAGAACACTCAGAGAGGAAATAGATAGACAACTCGGTAAACCCGTTTACGAATACCTCAACATACTTCAACACCCTACTATAAACCCAACAAGTGGAAAATTCTATCTATATGGTATATACCCTAGAGATCTAGCAAATGACTTCGAGAAAGACCTAAAGAAATGTAGAAACGAGGCGGCAGATAGAATAGACCTCTATCATTGTGCTATGGAAATCTTTAGAAAGTATTCTATGATAATCTTGAAACGCCTTGAGGAAACCCTAAACACTATGATCGATGTATTACACGATCACGGTCTCCTATTCAGAGAGGAGTTCCAATATGAGGGAATAGAGAGTGAAAGCAATACACAATAAGACCACGCTATCCATTTTCATTGAAAACGCATATAGAAACTACGGCTTCGTAAGTGCATTCATATATGGATACCAAGGGAGTGGTAAAACTACCTATGCTCTAAAGACGCTATATTACCTATATGGAGACTGGGATACAGCCCTCAATCATCTTTACTTCGACATCGATAAAGCACTAGAAACCATGAGAAAAGCCTTCTCCAATAATGAGAGAATAAAAGCAATCGTAATAGATGACGCAGGATATTCCCTTATCAAATACGACTGGAGAAAAGAACACTCCCAATGGTTTAGTCGATTCTTCAACTTGGCGAGAACCGTTGTTTCAGGTATAATATTCACTAGCATTGAGACCTCAGACATCATAGCATTCGTTAGGGAGAAAATCATGTATCCAGTAAATGTTAGAGCAATCGATAACCTAAGGAGTGAAGCCCGAGGATACAGAATATACTTCACTCCATTAATGGAGAAATACGCTAAGAAGGTATTCAGAGACATATACATTAGGAGACTACCTCAAGAAGTATTCGAGAAATACGAGAAAATGAGGAAAGAAGCAATCTCCAAACTATTCGACATAGAACCAAAGAAGAAACCAGAATCGAAGCCCGAATTAGATGAAGATAAGCTATTAGAGAACATGAAGAAACAACTAGGTTTACCTTAGAGCCATAAGGTAAACCCGAGAGAATAAGCCCCCTCAATCCAAGTTTACCTTTTATAGCATAAGGTAA
This sequence comes from Dictyoglomus sp. NZ13-RE01, assembly GCA_002878375.1. Taxonomy (NCBI): domain Bacteria; kingdom Pseudomonadati; phylum Dictyoglomota; class Dictyoglomia; order Dictyoglomales; family Dictyoglomaceae; genus Dictyoglomus; species Dictyoglomus sp. NZ13-RE01. The sequence continues at coordinate 959 of NIRF01000031.1, read as the reverse complement.
TCCCCTATCTCCACTAAATCAGGAGGAGATAGGGAATCCCTAACATACTCCATAAGCCAATCAGGTAAATACTCAATGCTATAAGAACCAATGAAGACCCAGCCATACTCATGAGAACCAGTCTTAGGAGTAGTATAGAGAGCATAGGAATAAGTGAAGAACCGAGAATCCAGAGCAAAGTAGAGAGCAATCTTATAATCATCGACCCGAGCCTCAGTCGAGTTTACGCCAATATCGTAATTGAACATTTTCTCGATATACTTCTTAAGATAATCCTTAACGCCATGATTATGGAGTTTAGTAGGCTTATGCCTCGGGTTAGACCACTCCCAATTACCATTACGGTTTACAATCTTATACTCATAATGAATCTCCCCAAAGCCGATTTTCTTAAGGTATTCAGTTAACTCATAATGGTCTCCAATCGAGTCGATACCAAAGAGAACAACATGATAATGAGGATTCCCAGAATCCTGAAATTCCAAAACCCTAATATATGGAGGTCTAAAGCCGAGTTTCTTACGCAGCCTAGACATGAACCTATTCCATGCTTTAGAACCTATAGCTATACCCTCTCTAATCGACTTATAGGTCTTAGGATCAAGAGTCAGAGTAAGGAATACTCCAGTCTTATACTTACTTGAAGCACTCTCGAAAACACGGTCGAACTTATTCCTTACTTTCCTAAGATACCGCCGTTGAAACCTATGAGAATACCGCTTAACTAGAAACTCCCCCGTGAACTCATTACGGAAAACCAGAATACGCTTATCAACATCATCAATATAATCCTCAAAGAACCCAAAGAGCAACTCCCAATCCCTAAGCCCGAGAACCCGCTTATGCTCAACATACTCCCGAGCCGAATACTTAGACTCGTGGAATCTTCTACGGGTTTCACGGGTTTGAGTTTTACGGGCGTAAGAAATCAAGTCAACCGTTTTCTCGGTCGCTTTAAC
>NIRF01000030.1 GCA_002878375.1 Dictyoglomus sp. NZ13-RE01 | reverse complement strand
GGACGTTTTTTTTATAATTTCCCCTATATTTTTCTTAAATATAAATTTTGAAAAAAAATACCCCTTTTTGCTAAAAAAACGTCCCCAAAACGTCCCCATATAGATAATTCCTTGCTTCTCTCAAAGTGGAAAACGTCCCCGCCAAGGTAAAACCTAACTTCCCTTAAACTCAGGTTTTAAAGTTAGTCCTTGCCATCCTCTTTTGTGGTTTATTTTAACGCTTTTATATCCTCTTTCTTCTAATCTTCTTCCAAAAGCTCTATTTGTTATTGGTTCTTCTGAGTTAGCTAAAGCCCATTTCCTATAAGCTTCATATAATTCTTGTGTGGTTGCTTTATGTTGTTCTCCTTCTTCACAGCATTCAGCTATAAAATCTCCGATAATATCCATTTCCTGTTTATAGGTTTGTGTAGCTTCTATAATCTTTTGTGTAGTTCCTAACTTTTCTTTTCTCCATTTCAGGTAGCCTTCTAAAGCCCAGTTCAGAATACCACTTCTTTCTTCCAGAAGTTTTTCTTCATAGTGTGGTATTCTTTTTTCTTCTGGTATTTGGACTTCAAAAGGTATAAGTTTAACTCTTCTCCAGAATGCGTGTGTATTTTCATAAACAAGTGGTTTATGGTTAGTAGCTATCCAAAGCTTAAAGGTAGGTTTAAATTCAAAGAATTCCTGTCTTAAAAACCTTGCCGTTATTTTATCTCTTCCAGTCAAGCTTTTAATTAAGTTCTCATTAAATCTTCTTCCTTCTGGAAGTTCTGTAGCTATTACCATTCGTGTATTGTTTAATCTTGCTATATCGTTAGGGATATAATCATGTTCTTTGAATAAGAAAGTCTCAGCTCTTGCTTGGACGCAATAGTCTCCAAGGATTTCTTGGATTGTGTTTAAGAAAGTGGTTTTTCCATTTTGTCCTGTTCCATAGAGAATAAAGAAGCAATCTTCTCCAGTATCTCCAGAAAGTGTATATCCAACAGCTTTTTGAATGAATTCTATTAGCTCCTTGTTTCCATTAAAGATAGTGTCTAAAAACTCAAGCCATCTTGGACATGTAGCTTCTGGATCATACTCTACATTTGCCATTTTAGTAAGAAGGATTTCTGGGTCATGTTCCATTAGCTCTTTAGTGTCTAATATCAGGATCCCATTTTTTACGTTTAGAATGTAATTGTCAGTGTCAAAATCTTGTGGAGTGACTGTTAATTCAGGTTTAGCAAGTTCTAATATTGAATTTATTGCTCTTGTAGTTTCACATTTTAAAGCGTGTTTTATTAAAGCTTTTCTTTTTTTATCGTCTGTAATTTCTGAAGCTATTTTGTAATAAGAGCGTATAAGTTCTTTAGCCATTCTTTCCACTTCCATTTTTTCGTCCTTTATCCATTTCCCTTCTCTGAATACAAGCCAAGAATTCCAAGCTGGACAGTATCTTACTTTTTGTTTATACATTTCAACAAAATTTTGTGCGTCCCAGAAGTCAGTATATTTTTCTTCTTCCTCTTGGATTGCTATTTCAACTTTTCCTACTTCATAGTTATATCCTGCTCTTTTCTCAATTATTTTCTCCAGTTCTTTCAGTGGAAGTTCTTCCTCGGTTAGGTTCTCATTAATGAAAAACATTATTCTTCTTATTTCTTCCTCATCTTTTATATAGTCCCTAAGTCTTGAAACATGCCTAAATAGTGTGTCATTCCTTGTTCCATTTGGAATTGGTAATTCTATATTTTCTTCTGGTTTAGCTTTTCTTAGTGGTTCCAGCCAGAAAGGAAGTGGAGATAAGTCATCATTAGAAGCTTCTATCCAATATCTATTTTCTGTATTTTCTGTTGGTAAGACGATATATCCTTTCTCAGCTAATCTGTAATCAACTATAAATAATCCTTTAGTTAGCATTTTTGCGCTTTGTGTGTTTACTCTTCCAGTATCTCTGAAGAAGAATTGAAAGCCTCTTGGAGTTTTAATTATGTGTGCGTTTAATCCTTCATTTTCTATTAGCTTATAAAGGAATAATCCCTGTTTATAGTCGTCAATATCCACTACTATATAGCCTTCTGGTATTCTTAGTCCAAGCCAGCCAGAATTGGAAATGTGTTTCTCTATTTCTTCCTCAGTCATTCCTTCATATGTTTTTAGGTTCCAACCTTCTTTTAGTGGTCTTTTAGCTACGTCATAGTCTCTTCTGGAATTGTATCCAGAATAACCTACCAGAGGAAATATAATTATGTTTTTTCTGAAAATTTTTTGGCTAAGCTCTTGAATGTAGTTCCTTATAGATGTAGAATTAACGTAGACAGCCAATTCGGAAATCCCCCTTTCACATAATTTTTCGTTTGAGATTGTCCCCTCTTGTGCTCGCCCCACCAGCACAAGAGGGTTTTTTTATTGTTGTCTCAGGAATTCCTTTAGTGAACTTTCTGGAATTCGCCATACACCACCTACCTTTATTCCTTTTATTTTTTCTTCTTCCAACCATCTTTGAACTGTTCTAAGAGAAACTCTTAGCTTTTCTGCTACTTCTTTAGGAAGATAAAACTCTTCCTCAAATAGATCCCACATATCTATATTCAGCTCTCTATTTTTTTTCATTTTAAGCACCTCCTTATTTTTTTCCCCTGACACCTCTCTGCTTTTTAACTTATTTTTTACTAATAAAAACGTCAATTCTGATTAGAGATGTTTTTTCGCCATATCCTTAATTTTTCTTTTAAAACCTCGTTTTTTCTCTTTTTTTCTCAAATTTTCAAAAAAAATTAAAGAGAGCTAAAACAAGGATTTAACTTTATTAACGTTAATTATTAACAAAGCTAACTAAGAGAAGTAAGCAAACTACTAAGTTTTACAAGTGCGTTAATATTAACGTAAAATTTTACAAGTTAGTTTTTATACCCAGAAGTTTTTTAATTTTTTGCATGAGCCAAGAGCTATAAAAAGCCCTCACAAATAACTTTTTAAAACCCCATACCCCAATTAGAAGCAAGATTTTTCCTTGTTCTCTTTCAACTTCCGATAATCGTTCTTATGTTAAGTTGTTGAGTGCCACAACTTGGCACTTTACCCTCTCCTGCTGGATTTCCTGAATTAACCCTCATAAAAACCCCTCTATTTTGCATTTAAAAGCCTTTAGAAAAGAGTTTTGCCCCAACAAGGATATAAACATAACCCCCCTCCTTAAAAAGCCTTTTAAACGCTAAATTTTGAAAATAGAAGTTTTTATAATTCCATCCTCAAAAGTTATAAAAAAGTTATATTTATCCATTTAAAAACTCAAAAAAAACAAGGAATTTCCTTGCTGGGGACGTTTTCCTTCTCTTCTCAAAAGTGTTTGGAAGCTTGATTTTTTCTTGTTTCTCCACTTCTCACTGGGACATTAGGGGACGTTTTTTTTATAATTTCCCCTATATTTTTCTTAAATATAAATTTTGAAAAAAAATACCCCTTTTTGCTAAAAAAACGTCCCCAAAACGTCCCCATATAGATAATTCCTTGCTTCTCTCAAAGTGGAAAACGTCCC
>NIRF01000029.1 GCA_002878375.1 Dictyoglomus sp. NZ13-RE01 | reverse complement strand
TTTAGTGAAAGGTATTGGATAACACCTAACCTAGTAGAAACAATAGAAGAAAGGTTTAATGTTAAAATACCTATGATTAAGCCATTCGATTATGAGGTATTCTTTGGTTTGCCAGAAATAGAACAAGCAAAGCTACTATCTATGATGAAGGTGCATATTCTAGCAAGCATGGGGGAAGCTTGGGGAATGCCAATAACAGAAACTCTAGCACTTGGAATACCAAATATAACCACTAGATATGGTGCAGTAGAAGAATGGTGCAAAGACTACTGCATATATGTAGAACCAAAAGGAATATACTACAGCATTGATGGTATGGTGCATCCTGTACCGAGTGCAGAAGACATAGCCCTTAAGCTACATGAAGTGCTAAATAACTATGATAAATACGCTAAGCAGGCTAGAATTGCTAGCGATTATGTAAGAAAGGAATTAACATGGGAGAAAGCAGGTAAGGAGATGGTTAAGGCTATAGAGAAGAGCTTTAGCTATGATGACCTAATCATATTTGAAGAGCTAGGCTATATAACTAAACCCAAGGTGGTAGAATGAGCGAGCAATTAACAAAACAACAAGAGAAGCTAGTAGAAGTATTGCAAGAATTTTTCAAGCTAAAAGAGGAAGACCGTGAAAGAATCATAAGGATAGTAAAGAACAATAACCCAAAGAAGATAGTGGTAGCATTAAATAATGCATATAAGATAGATAGAAAAGGAAGAAAAAAGCCTACTATGACGCTTGAAGAATTTGAAAGAATGTTGAAAAAAGTTAGATTCTAAAGCTACTCTTTTTTTCATAATACTCTAGTATTAGTGCTACTATGAAGTATATTATTGCACCAGCTAAGAATAACCACATTATCTTAAAGAGTAGTGCTATAGCCTGCTTTACAAGCTCTAAGCTGCATGCATAGGGCATATAGCTACATAGAGCATCTACAAATGCTACCAATAGCACTATAGCTAGTACAGAGAAGATAGCAAAAACAATAGCTTCAAGTATTGTAGTATACATTACTTGCTACCCCTTTTTATGAATGGTTCGATGCTGCTAGTAGTAGGCTTACTATTAGCTAGTGATTGCTCTATCTTAGCTAATCTTCCTTCTAACTCTTCAATCTTAGCCCAAAGAGCTTCAAGTGGTTGCAAAGGGTCATCCTTTAGCTTTACCTGTACATAGTCTGCTAGTATCTTCTCTACTAGCTTGGTCTTTGAGATGCCTAGCTCATTAGCCCTCTTCTCTAAGGCTTCATTAATCTCCTTTTCTACCCTAACTGTGAATTGAGCCTTAACCACATACATCACCTCATATAACATATAATGATATAACCATATATAACCTTTTTTAACCTATCGTGATAGGTGCGAAATATAACCATTTATATCTTATTACTAATAGGTGATAGAAGGTTAAGAGTGGTTATATTCCAATATAACTACCTTATGACCAGACCTAACCTATCATCATATAACTACATTATAACCAAATACAACCTACCTTTTAAAATTACAGGCTACTGTATCATCGCTATAGGTTATAGATGGGTATATGTATGGTCATAGTACCCAATGTATTAAGATAATGTACCCAATGACTGTCATTAGATGGGGTCAATGAGCCATGATGTCCTGTACCCAATCACCACTATATGACCAAATATAATACAGTTTGATGATGAGGGGGGTTCAATGACCCCCTCAATGACCCCCACCATAAACTGCTAATAGGAAAAACAAAAAATTACGATTTCCAGAAACCGTATATTTATGATGGGGTACAGGGGTCTAGTTTTCTCTATATCTGTTAAATCAAAAAAGTAAATAAGACGCAGCTAGTAATTTCATGATGTGATATACCCCCATCTTAAGGTTATATAGGATAAACTTTTTAAAGGATAGAATAGTATAAGTTTATGGTGGGGATGAAATATGACTGAGGTACTACCTAAACCAATTGCACAGCTAATATATCAAATAAGAGACCGTGTTACTGACATAAGGAAGACCTATGGTAGCCTTGCAAAGTATGGATACCCAATATTAGAGAGCAAGGATGAAGCCGTAGCCTTGATATATGCTAACAAGGAGTTTGGTATAAGTGCTAATGAACTTAGCAAAATACTAGGTCTCGATAAGACTACACTTTACAAGTTGATAAAGAGGTTTGAGGAAGGTAGCCCAATAACGATATTTAACAAGGAAAGGAAGACTATAGAAACTGTAAGCCTTACAATTGAAGACGTAAAAGCTACAGCAGAAGAGTGGTTAAAGCCTAAGGCTAAGAAATGGCTAAAGGATGTAACAGAAGCTAGCTGCATTATCGAGTTTGTAAAGAACCCAATTAAAATCCAAAGGAAGGGTAAGCACTCAATACGCTACACTAGAAAACAATTTATAGACACAGTAAACCGAGTTAATGAGCTAGCTCAGTACATTCTAGCTAACAAGGATAGGATTACCAAGCACCTAAATAAGGAGATACCAAGCAACCCAGACCTATGGGATGATGAAGATGCGATATTTGAGATAATAAGGATGAAGTGCTATGAAGAAAACCAAGGAGATGACTTCAAGGCTAGGGTTTGTGCAAGGAGATACATGCAGCTATTGAAGAGGATACCTAAGTTTAGGGAATGGTTTAAGGGTAGAATTGGTACAGTAAGAGATGTGATAAGACCAAAGGAAGCTACTCTATTTTATGAGCATTACATTAAGCTAAAGAAGCTAGCTAAGGAGTCTAACGATAATGAGCTAAGGGCTTTCTGGCTAATTGCAGGTCTGCACATTGAAGCTGGTACTAGAGAAGGATGGAGTAGCATAGTAGAACAAATTGAAAGAATGATAGCAGATGGTATACAAGTGAACATTAAGCCTAGCGATGTTTGGAAGCTAGACCTAGACCATGACTTAGTAAATACTAGCCTCATAGGAATAAAGTGGGATAACGCTATATGGGGAGCAAATGGAGAGCTTCTAGGCTTTAGGATATGGGAAGAGAAAACTAAGAAGTGGTGGGAGCTAAGGTTACCTTGGTTAGATAAACAGCTACATGAAGAATGGAAGAAAATCTATGAATGGGCTAGACATAAGGGCTATAGGTCTGTAGTTAAGTCTATTCTGCTATATCATAGTGTAAAGCCTGTGAATAATGATGGTAAATGGAATGTATCCGCATTTAGGAAATGGTACAGCAAAATGTGCAAGAATCTGAGAGACGTTCTAGGGCTACCTTGGGAAATAACACCTCACAGGCTAAGAAGTGCTCATATCAGCATATTAGCAGAGTTTAGGATACCTATGGAGTTAGTGCTACAGTCCTCAGCTAACACAGGATTTGGAGTAGGCTGGGATGACATAACTACAGCCGTGATATTCTATATGAGGTTTAGCATGAGCCTAATAAGTGAATATCTGCAACAAGCAGAAACAACTAAGCAGAAACTAATACAAGGAATAGCCTAATCAAACCAAAAAAAATTATTTGATTTTTTGTTTTACCTTACATCCATGCTCTTTTTGATTCATACTTTGATGTTTGTACAGACCTTCTAACCATATACTTCTTGAATTCAGGTATAGCATTTAGTGTAGCCTCTAGGCTTCCTACCCTATCAAGCAATTCATTAAGCCTATCCATAAACTCCTCCATCTTCTCTGTGGTTAGGCTTTGCTCTGTAGATAGGAATAGTGATTCAAAGTTTCTCCATAAATCTAAGACTTCCTGCTTAACCTTCAATACGTCATACTCTACCTGCAACTTCTCTACCTCTTCTGCTAATTGGTCTGCTTTATTCTTTAGACCCCTAACTATGCCTTCTAGCTTCTTTTTCTTTAAGTACCATTCAGCAAGTGCAGTATCCTTGTAATAGCAATCCAAGCAGATAACGTAAGACCTGCTACTATTATCATCAAAGGTATACTTAACCCAATAAGCTAGCTCTCCCTTGTTGATAGTCTTACCGCAGAACTTACATTTTGTCTCATATTGTATAGGGATAATCTTACCCGAAACCGCCTTAACAGGTTTATCTACATTCTCAGTACCTAAGAGGTACGCTTTAATAGCCTCTTCTGCAAGCTCTCTAATGCTTCTACCACCTTTTTCTGCAAGCTTAGCTAATTGCTCATAGATTTCCTCGCTAACTCTAATCTTCTTATCATTCATAACGTATTCACCACAGAATAGCCTTTAACAAGACGCATCTTAGCCTTAGCATAAGTAGCCTTAATGCACATACTGCAATTTAGCTTAATCCAATCTTCACTACCCCAATTTGATGTATCTTTATTGTTTTTCTTAAGGTATTCCTCTACTATGCAGTAGCTATGAAGCCCATAGATGCATGGCTTCCTATCCTTCAATAAAGCTCCACCTTCCTTACCCTTTTTGGCTTTGGCTTTATTTCTACACCTTCACTAATTAGCTTCTTTATTGCTATTCTGATAGCACTACTACGTGATAATCCGCTGTTAGCACAGAATCTATCTAACTCCTCTAAGGTATTTTCATCTACTTTGAAGGTTATAACACGCAACACACCCATGCACCACCACCAATATAGTAGATATTACGTGGTATATAAAATCTATTACTTATTAAAAGAGCATGCTATGAAAAAAAAGATTGTATTAGAGTTTAGCCCTAAAGTACTTACCACAGCTAGTACACTTGAATAGTCCTACTGTTACCCCTTTTCTACCCCTAGGTGCTATAACCCATGTTTTTATTGGTTTTTCGACTTCTGTACCGCAATAAGGACATTTAGCCATTGATACCACCATCAATTAAGGTATTGAAGTCTAAGGATATAAAGTTTTTGATGGTGGTAGAATGAGAAAAAGAGTATATATAAAAAAGTTTTAGTTTAGGGTTACATTCTATTGAAATACGCTATGTTAAGCAGGCTTTGGAGGCTTACCCCATACATACCTGTACTTATTGCCAAGACCAGTAGCTTTAGCAACCTTTCTTATATCTTCCCTAACACTACTCATTATCCTCTCCATTTCAGCTGCAAATCCGCTCTGTTCAGCTTCCCATCCAAGCATATACCTTACAAGCTCCCCCTCATCTGAAGTCCAAAATTCCTTAACCTTTTTGCTAAGCTCCTGCCTAGCTTTTATAGCAGCCTCTCTAGCAGCATCAAGAATAGTCCCGACTTCTGCAGGCTCTATTTTTTCCTTAGAGAGCTTTTGCAGCACCTCAGTTACTGATACCGCCATTTTACCACCTCATATTAAACTATACTATTTAGTCCTATATAAATTATTGCTCCTATGACCAAACCTAACATATACTCTCTAATGTCCTTGTAGGCTCTATCCTTGATGTGCATTTCTTCATCAAGCTCATATAGAGCAAACATGAAGCCCATTATTATAGCTAGATACCAAGGAGCAAAACTAGTAATGATACCGTAAAGTACGTGTGCTATGCTACTTAGTTTGCTTTTTAGACTTAGCAAATTCATAGCCTGCTATACCACCTATGATGCTGCTAATCGTACCCGTTACAACACTATCTATACCATGCAGGAGTGCAGTAATAGCTATTGATGCTAGGCTAACTATAGCTACTAGCTTTACTATTGTCATGTCATCCATCTACTACCACCTGTTATTTGCCAAAGTATTCTTTTAGTTATTTGCCAAAGTATTCTTTTATCATTGATATAGCATTAAATACGAATTGTATAGCCATCATATAAACTATTAATGGTATAACATAAGCAGTTATCGAAAATGCTTGTGTGAAAGCAGGTTGAGATTGCACTACAGCACTACCTACAGTATATGCAACACTACCTAATACTGCTAAGCCTATTATTGATGCTATAATTCGCCAATTTTCGCCTATCCAAACTAGTATAGCTTCAGCCATACCACCACCTCTATATACTTATTCGTTTCACAAAAATTAAGGTTTCTATAAAAGAGAAGGTCTTTTTTATTATTTCGTTAGCATCAATAACTA
>NIRF01000028.1 GCA_002878375.1 Dictyoglomus sp. NZ13-RE01 | reverse complement strand
AAGTGAAAAGTTAGAAAAAAAGTTGGTTTCAAATTATTTTTCTTCTTCTTCCTCCAATTCTTCGGCTAACTCTTCCACTTCTTCTGGTTCTAATTCAATTTCCTTTTCAACTACTTCAACGGTTTCAGGTTTTGGCTTCGATTTTATTATCTTCTTTATTACTTTCTTTTTCTCAGGGACTTCCTTCTCCTTTATTATTACTGTTTCGGTAGGGTAGGCTTTAGTTTCGTATTTTTCTACTTCAGTCTTTTCTACTAATTCAGTATAGCAGTATTTTCTAAAGTATAAGTTTCCCCTTACAATTGCGATAAGCATTGAAGCTATATTTACAGCATCTTGTTCTATTAAATCACCTTCAGAATAATTTTCGTTCATGAACTTTCTTATTTTGTCAGTCCAATAACGCACTTCAGAGCATATATCACTTTCCCTTTTTAGATCCGAACTCATACCCAGCTAACCCCCCTATAATTGCACTTATACTTGTAATTAAGCCGTGGTCTATATTTTTATAAAATGCTAAAGCTCCTAATATAGTTAAGCTTACTATTGCAGTCAGTTTTACGATTGTTGTATTATCGATTTCCATAGTTATCACGGTAGCAACGATATAGCATATACTACTTGAAGGACTTGACCAGGTTGAACTGTTATAGGACTGCTTAATAGATCTCTTGCTATTAATATCCACAATGAAGCGCCTAAAATAGCTAACCCAACTTCTGATACTGTTACAGCTTGTGTTCCATTGTTTGTGAATGTTCTGCTTATAGCGAAAGTGAATCCGTTTTCGTCTCCAGTAAATTGTCCGATATTTGTATCAGAATATGCTAATACCGAATTTGATATTTTATTGTATAGTTTGTAATCATTTGGTGATACGGGGTTAGTTCCACTTCCTACTAATATTCCATATCTGTCTTCTCCTGCTGGTGCATTTGTTTTAAATACACTTACTACATCAGTATTGTTTGATACATTAGCATTATTACCGCTTTGATCTATTAATGTAAAACTTGTATTACTTAAAGCTCCACTTAATAATATAGCCATATTTTTGACCCAGCTTTTGCTCTTAAACCTTAACTTTTTTAATACCTTTCCGTTTTTGTCTTTTAGTTGTATATCTATATAGGCATGTATTCCAGGTTTAGCCATACTTTACCACCTTTAGACTAGGAAGTTAAATATGTATTTAACTATTAATACACTGTTAGATGGTATTGATGGTGCACTTGTTCTTACATCATGCAACAGCATCCAGTATAGGTCTGCGTTAGGATCACCACCACATGAACCGCTATAACCAAGGACAGGTTTTGCTACAAGGCCAAATTCTGTTAATTGTATTGGATTTTGTGTTTTATTAGATATTTGCCTTACTACTGCAAACTCATAGCCACCAGTTATTGGAGTTAGTTGTGATAATGTAGTTCCATAGTAGTGTATATTACCTTCATCTATCCATTGTTGCATTAACATACCAGTTGCAGATACTGGAATAGTTCCTGTTCCTGCAACTATTCCATATTTTCCGTTACCATCTGGTGCTAATACATTAAATAAGTTTCCAATATAAACTGTAGAACTACTTATGCTCATAGCACAAACTGGGCCAGTATTCAAATTACCTTTATATGGTATTCCGTATACTGTTGGTTTCGATCCGTTCATTAATCCATACAGCACATAGGCGAATGGTTGCACCCAGCTTCTGCTTAGATACTTTCTTTTTGCTATTGTTTCGTCGTCTTCATTGCGGACTTCTAAATGAAGATATGTTTTTATGAAATGGTCTTTTGGTTTTCTGTTGTTCTTTATCGAGTTTGCTAAAATCTCTTTTATTTCTTCAAACTTTATTCCACTCACTACTTTACACCTTTTTATAAATTGTATTATTCAGAGTAAAAAACTTTACTTTATGTTAGCTATAACTGTTAAGCCTATTTGGTTGTTTACCATATCTTGGTGCAAGTTAGATAATACTGATACCATCACTAAACCTATCTTGTTGTTTGTCATATCTTGGTGTAAATCAGATAATACTGGTATCATTACTAGACCAATTGCATTACCTAATACATTAGTTCCTCCACTAACTCCTCCAACTGTATTATTAACCGTTGTTTGAATTATAGTTCCAGTTGAAACCAATCCTATTGATGAAAACATGTTTATCATTGGTAGTGTTTCTATACTGTTTAAAGTCGTGGTTCCTATTACATTAGTTATATCTATTTCAGGGTATGATGGAAATCCAGCTATAACAGACAGTCCAATTGAGCTTCCTAATATATCTTCTTCTACTGTAAAGCTTATTTGTGGAAGTTGCGGGGCTTCTGGTGCAGTTGGTTCTACTGCACTCTCTATTTGCAGTTCATTAAAGCTTATGTCTGGTAAGTTGAGCTTTGGAATCATGCTTACAGTCTGCGAAGTCTGTTTAGGTAGTAGTGAATCAATTAGACTTCCTGCTAATGTTCCAAGTAGTGGACTCCATAAAGGACTGGTCAAAGCCGTTAAGAAAGTCTTTTTACTTGGGTCATTAGCGAATTTTTCATAGCTTTTCCAAGTCATTGTTATACTTACATCAGTCAATACTGTTAAGTATATTTTCCGTCTTATGTTCATTATAATGCTGTTCCACCAATTGTTTACTGTGTCGATAAATCCATCTATCCATCCCTTTATTGTATTGTAGATTGACTTTATTACACCTACTATCCAGTTCCAAATAGCTTTTATAATGTTTACGAATGTTGAAGCTATATACTTCAGACCGTTGTAAATCCATTGCAGTGCGCTGTAAATTGCATTAGCTATGCTTCCGAATGTGTTCCATATCCAAGATCCTAATGTATAAAATGCCTTCTCTATCCATTCAGCTATTGTTTTCAGTCCGTTTATTATAGCATTGACTATATCACTTATTCCTGGTATATCCATTTATCACCACTTAGAACAGCTTTATTTTTATGGTCATTTTACCCTCATGGAGTTCGAGATCTATCAGCTTTTTAGCTTGTTCGTTCATTCCTTTGGTTATAGCATTCTTTATATCGTCTGCTGAAAACTCTATTATTACGGTTCCATTTTCCAATCCTGTTTTAGCATTAAGACCACTTGCTTTTAGCTGGTTCAATATTCCGCCTAACAGTCCTTCCATCTATTACCACCTCACGATAACCATATTATCAAATTACTTACAAATAAAGTTGCGTATAATGGATTTTCTCCAGCCCATTGGAAGAATCTTCTAGAGTATTCAAGCACATAGTTCAATATGTTTCTTATGATGGTAAATATTTGAGCTAATACTGTTCCTATTGTGCTCCGAGCTTCTTCTTCTGCTCCAGTAGTTCCAGTCAGCAAAACTGGAAGTTCTTCAGCCATAATCACCACTACTTATAAATGTGAAACTAAAGCTAAAAAGTTTATGGTTAAAAAAAGATTTGATTAAAATATTTTGTTTTAAATGAATCTTCCGAAGAACTCCCTCACTAGAGGCAGTCTCATAGCCATCCTGACGATTCCGTAAGCTACTCCTATTCCGATTATAGCAGTCGCAAGTGCGGTTGCATTGTTAGTTATCCAGTCTCCGATAGCCTTCAGCACACTCTGGACTGCACCAAGGAAGCTGTTTACTACATCGCTCCAAGAGGGAGCCGTAGCCTGAGACATGTTTCATTTCCTCCATTCTCATATTTCTGGAAAAATTTTTTTAAGCTGGAGGTTTATAAATATGGTTGGTGCCGAAATAATGAGCATCAAGACGAATGAAGTAATTGAAAAAACCATAAGACGCTTGAATAACTTAGGGCTAAAAGGTCAAGCTGAAGTTGTTAATGACAATCACTTAATGCTGGTGATAACTGGAGAAAGTATAATAAATACAGTTAAGCGTCTTGTAAGCAAAAATATAACTTACCCAAAAAGCTATATAGAATATAATAAAGAACTCAATGTGTTGGTGGTGCACTTTTGGAAGGGAGAAATGCCCCAAAGTCTGAAGCAGAAGATGTTAGAGCGAATGATAGAGAAGAAATAACGCTCAAAGACATTAAAATAGCTATAAAGATATTAGCTGAATTCATGAACGAATACAAAAAAGCTGAAATATTAATGAAGCGGTTCTCATCTATGGTCGGTTCTAAAAGCACTAGACCCGAAGATAGGCTCATGGAGATGATATTAGCTCAACAAAGAAAGCAGACACAAGCTGAAGAACCTGAAGCAGAAGAAGACTTCGAGCTTTCAGAAGATGAGTTAAAACGGCTGGAAGAACTGAAAAAAAGATATTCAGAATAAAGTATTTTTTTACCTTCCAGTTGGTGCAGTCTCTTCCCCGCTTCTCTCCGTAATCAGTCCAAAGTAGTCGAGCAGATACCTCAACACATCTTCTCTAACTCCAGTTATCTTGACATAATCGCTTATCAATGCTTCTGGGTCAGCACCTTTTGGAATGCTCTTATATGCTTTCAGCATAAAGCTCCTGTAAAGTCCATACTGCCCGTGCGGAACATCTGGGAACTGCTTCTGCAGTATAGTCTTCATCTGCTCATACAGTCTCTTGTATACTCCAAAGCTCTCATTCCACTGTGAAGCTCCGAGTCTTGCCAGAGTTAGTGCAGTTTCTTCCGAAATCCTTCCTATAAGCAGTCTTTCCAATTTACCCTGCATCTTTACCGGAGTAGCCATATTAAATACTCTTTTCCTAGCCATATTTCTCACTCTAAACATTTATAAACAATTTGTGCTTTATAAATATTATGGTGATCTATATAATGTCTGGTCTGGGAGCATTTGTAGAAGTGGTGATTATAATAGGCATATATACGCTTATTGTCATAAGGATATGTTAAAATGCTTTTTGTAAAAAGTGCAAAGAAGAAAAGTGATAAAGATGACCAGACCATTTAGGTCATGGCACTCATATGTTCATTTTACTATTGGTTTCTTTAGTGCTATAATTAGATATAGCTTTCCAATAGCTTCCTTAACAATAGCAACAACTTTTTTCGTCTTTCAAGCTCTCGATAATGAAGATGACACTAAAAACTTGAGCGATTTCATTGAGTTTATGGTTGGTTTTACTTTGGGTTTAACAATTAGCTGAAAAGTAGAAAAAACCAAAAAAAGGTTTAGTTTTTACTTCTAAGTTTAACCGCAAAGAATTTTATCAAGGGGTCTCCGAACATTTTCAACCGCATCATATTGACATTGAATCTTCCTATATCATCTCCACATGCTAATAGCAAAAAGACATATTCCTTCCAGCTTTCTGGTGCTTTATTCAAAAAAATATATACATGCGTCTTCCCATTGGTGCTTTTCCTATATAGTATTTGCTCAACCTTGTAGCCTAGTTTCTCCAAAATCCAGTTCACATATTCTTCATAGTGCGGTTTATTCTTTATCATTGTTTCAAAGTCTTTATCGATATCAACTTTCAATACATTCCAAACAATTCGCATGCTTTTGACTTTTTGGGCTTTCATGTTTTATATTCCCTCCAGTTCTTGATAACTGAAGTTCCATATAGAGGTCTTCCCGCTCTACAATATATTTCGCAGGGAGCGGTTCTGTATTCTGCTCCACCTATTTCATAATCAACACCAAAATTTGCAAAACACCGCTCACACACATCTTGAGCTTCTCTAATTTTGCTTTCAATAAGTTCATGAAAGCATGAGTCTGAATCGCATAATTCCCACTCAGAGCTTCCAACTTCTGACATTCCCTGACTTTCTACATATAAGTTCTTTGAAAAGTGCCTATCCGCTCTAACCGATTTGAAAGTACAGGTTATACAGATATAAAGAGTCCTTACCCTTTTTACAAAACGCTTATTTGCGGGGTTTCTCAAAAAAAGATAATACCTTTTATTTCGGGGATTAAAAAAACCAATTATTTCGTTAATAGTTTCTTCATCGAATAGCAAAATCGCCATCTAAAACCCCTTTATTCCACAGGTCTCATGGTAGTCTTCCCATATATTTCTCTGAAAGCTTTTCTGTATTTACCGTCTTGAACCACAGTTATCGAAGCGATTTTGTTGAGAGCTATTGAATGCTCTTCATTACCGTTTAATATCACCATTCCGAGCTTTCCAATCTCAAGCACTTTTCCTTCCCAGTAATAGCGTCCGACTCTCACCACCACTTCATCGTCTTGACACACCACTAAATAACGCACACCTTTGCACTTTTCGTTAAGCTCTTTTTTTATCTCGTCTGTTGCTTTTTCACTCACCCTTTTATCGCCCTCGTCTTTTCTCTATTTTAGTTTCCAGATTCTTATACTTATACCACTCAGAGATTATCAACCTCAACGCACTTGAATCGTTCAGCTTAAAGCTATTAGCAACCGCCGTTATTATCGCTAATGTTTCCCTATCGAGCGTAAAACACTTTTGAATAAAGAGTTTTTCTTTCTGACCCTCTGACATTTTTAGCACCAGTCAATGTTTATTCAAGGTCAATGTAGATGTTTCCGCTCTTTGATTTTTTCTCGACCACTTTAGCTTTTATCAACTTTCCCTGCTTCAGCAGTTTGCTCAATGCTAACAGCTTTCTCTGGACGATTTTGCTCCCTATCGCTATACTGACATCTTCTCCGTTGACTTTCGCCCATGCTATATTATCGCTCGGGTTGAAATCGACTATTACAATCTCTTTTCCTATCAATTCCTTCAGCAAATACTTAACTCCGAGCCTCTGCTTCAGCAGTTCGCTCTTTAGCTCACTAATAGGAACTATATCCGAGCTATTATCTTCCGATTGGGTCTGAATTTGTTTTTTGCTCATAGTTTTTCCCTCAATTACTATTATATTATCGGATATTTATAAATATTACGGAATACGATCCGATAATTTTACCAAAAAAATGTTAAGCTTTTTGGTTTTTCTTTTCTTCATAATATGCTAAAAGTTCATAATACAGATCAGTTTCATC
>NIRF01000027.1 GCA_002878375.1 Dictyoglomus sp. NZ13-RE01 | reverse complement strand
GTAGGTGAGTAGAAAATGAGTATAACTTGCAATAATTGTCATACTATAAATAGAGATTCTGCAATATATTGTAAACATTGTGGAGTTCGTTTAAAAAGTTTATCTGTGGTTAAATTAAGTGAATTAATAATTCCAGACTCTATTAAAGAAAAGGTTAATCATGTTATGGAAATTGCTAAAGGACTTGGGGAAAGAAAAAAGAGGGGATATAATATAACTCTATGTTTAAATAGTATCATAATAGGTAAGGCAGGAACCGGTAAAACTAAATTAGCAAATTATTTAGCAACTGTTTTTCAAGAGAATGGACTTATAAAGGATATAACAACAATTGAAGCAGTTGATTATAATCGTTTTGCAAAAGATTTTGAACAAAATTTCCAAAAAACTAAAGGTGGACTTCTTATCATTAATGATGTTCAAAAACTTATCTCAAGTAATTCCCCAATTGGAATTGACTCATTAGATAAACTCTTCACAGAAATGCGCAAATCAAATGGGGATCCTATTGTTTTTCTTGTAGGCTTACCAGATGGTTTTGATGATTATCTTAAAGTTAATCCTCGTTTGAATGAGCTTTTTCCTTATAAATTTACTTTACCAGATTTAAGTGTTGAGCAACTTTATTTAATAGCGGAAGGAAGGATTAGGGAACAAGGTTTTGAATTAGATAGTTCTGCTCAAGATCGATTGAAACGTCGTTTAATATACTTAACAAAAGTGAGCGATAAATCCTTTGCTTATGGACATACTGCTATTAGAGAAGCAGAGGAAGCTATAAAAAATTATTTTATCCGAGTGATGAATGGTGCAAATGATGATCAAATTATTAAAAGCGAGGATATAATAGGAGAAGTAGCTGAAGTAAGATCACTTGAGGATATTATGTCAGAATTGGATGACTTTATTGGCATGGATGATATCAAAAAAGAAATCAAGGATCTAGTAGCAACACTTACTATTCAAAAAAAGAGAGCAGAACAAGGAAATCAGGTTTTTATTCCTAATCTTCATATGGTTCTAACAGGAAGTCCTGGAACTGGTAAAACAACAATTGCAAGAAAACTTGGTGAAATATTAGAAGCTATAGGCATATTGGAAAAGGGGCATGTAGTAGAGGTTGATCGTAAAGATCTTGTTGCAGAATATGTAGGGCAAACAGCACCTAAGACAAACTCAAAAATTGATGAGGCTATAGGTGGAATACTTTTTATCGATGAAGCCTATACCCTTATTCAAGGTGATCATGATAGTTTTGGTAAAGAAGCCATAGATACACTTCTTAAGAGGATGGAGGATGATCGTGGTAAATTTGTAGTAATTGTTGCTGGCTATCCAAATGAAATGCAAAATTTCTTAGATTCAAACCCAGGACTTAAATCACGTTTTACGCGTTTCTTCCATTTACCAGACTATACTGCAGAGGAACTTTTTCTTATCTTTAAAAAAATGGCTCATAAGCAGGGCTATAAAATTGACGAGAATGCAGAGGAAGAACTTAGAAGAGTTTGCGAAGACATGGTATCGAAGAAAGATCGAAATTTTGCCAATGCTAGAGAAGTAAGGAATTTATTAGAAAATTGTATAATTTACCAATCAAAGCGAATTATCAAACATCCTGAGATAAGTGAGGATGAACTCTCTTTAATTAGCGCAGAAGATATTCGTTCTGCATATGTTGGAGAGGCACCAATTTCTTTAGAAGATGCTTTAGCACCATTAGATAAACTTATTGGATTAAAACAAGTGAAAGAAGAGATAAAAAGATTAGCGGACTATCTTAAGGTCGAACAAATGCGTGCTACTATTGGTGGACAAAAAACGCCATTAAATATACATTTTGTTTTTTATGGTAATCCTGGTACTGGAAAGACAACTGTTGCTCGTATTCTTGGGGGAATTTTTAAAGCTTTAGGATTACTTTCAAAGGGTCATGTAGTAGAGGTCGATCGTAAAGATCTTGTTGGGGAATATGTAGGGCAAACAGCACCCAAAACTAATAAAGTAATAGATAAAGCTATTGGGGGCATTCTTTTTATTGATGAAGCTTACACTTTATCCAGAGGAGGAGCTTCAGATTTCGGGCGAGAAGCCATAGATACACTTCTTAAGAGAATGGAAGATGATCGTGGAAAATTTGTAGTGATTGTTGCTGGCTATCCGAATGAGATGAAGCAATTTTTGGATACAAATCCGGGATTATCTTCTCGTTTTACTAAGCATATTTTCTTTGAGGACTATAATCCGGAAGAATTAACAGCGATATTTATTTATATGGTTAAATCAAAGAATTTAACATTAGAACCTGATGCAGAGCAAGCCGTTTATAATCTAATGGAGCAAATCTCTCAGAAAAGAGATAAAAATTTTGCAAATGGTCGTACTGTTAGAAATATTTTTGAGCAAGTTTTACAAAACCAAGCAGAAAGGTTGGCACAATTGGCGAAAGAAAGTAATCCATCTCCTGAAGTTCTTAATACTATTACTATTGATGATATAGTTAAAATTAAATTATAAAAATATCATATGGGGTGGTGAATTTAGAGAGTAATGATTTGTCCTTGGTGTAAATCAGAGATTGATGACGATTCTTGGTTTTGTGATCAATGTGGTAAAGAGTTATGGATTTGTCCAAAATGTGGTAAGCCAGGACGTGGCAAAGCTTGCATTTATGATGGAAGCATGTTAGTTAAAGCCTCCGAGATAGTTAATTTATCTTCTGGGACATCTTCTTCTAATATTTATCAGGGAATAAATCAGAAAATTTCATCTTCGAGCGAATTACATCTTATAAATCGAAATCTTAATCTTGATTTAATTATACAGGATCAAGATATTATAGGGAGAACAGTAGGACGATTTACACAAATCTTTTCACAATACAAGAAAGTTTCACGACAGCACTGTCAATTTAAATTTGATCCCCAACTTGGATGGACAGTAATAGACCTTGGTTCAACTAATGGGACAATGTACGAAAATGTACCATTGAAACCAAATCAACCTGTACCGCTAAAGAATAGCAGTTATTTAATAATAGCAAACATTGAATTTTATGTTGAAATAAGGCAAGTGGGTGAACAAACGGAGAGGCTATAATGGAAATTTATGTTACTGCCATTACTGATAAAGGTTGTATAAGGGAACAGAATGAAGATAGAATTCTTGTGTGTGATGAAATTTTACAAGATGGACGACGAGATCTTAACATTTCTATTTCTAATAATGATAAATTTTTTATTGCAATAGCAGATGGAATGGGTGGACATGCGGCTGGTGAGATAGCTGCTGAGATGACTCTTGATTTAATGAGAAATAGAATATCCTTCCTTGAAATTGACTTAACAGACTTTGAATTGAAAAAAAGAATTCAAGAAATAGTTCAAGAAGTTCACAACATTATTATTGAAGAATCAAATAAAAACCCTGAAAGAAGTGGGATGGGAACCACTTTAATTGGATTATTGTTTTATAAGGAGTTTATTTATTATCTTAATATAGGTGACAGTCGATTATATCGCTTTCGAGATGATCTTCTTGTTCAAATATCGAAAGACCATTCACTAAAGGCTCTAACAGGCATACAATCTCATATTATTCTAAATTGTGTTGGTGGCAAGAATGATACAGTTTTTGTAGAATTTGATCAAGTTAGTAAAAAAATTTTTGAAGGAGATATTCTAATTTTATGTAGCGATGGATTAACAGATATGGTTCCAGATGAAGAAATTGAATCTATCCTGAAGAGTAGTAATGATCCGGCATTTGAATTGGTTAGTAGAGCAAAACAAAATGGGGGAATTGATAATATTTCAGTAGTAACAATTCAAATCTTGAATATTTAGATAATGGCAATTGGTATAGACATAGTTACTACCCTTGAGAAATATAGATAAATTCTTAGTAAACAAACTATAAAGAGATAAAAAGTCTTCTAAGAGTATCACTAGAAATTCTAAAACATGAGGATGAATCAAAAACATAGTTGATCTTAACTTATAATTAGGTGTTTTTCCTTCCATTTATATTTATCTATTTCTTTCCTATGTCCATACCTATTTACCCTGAAAACTCTTTTAAATATTGACAACAAGCTAAAGGATTTAGTATTATTAACATAGTTTTAACTGGGGAGTCGTCTAGTTGGTAGGACGCCTGACTCTGGATCAGGTAGGGATGGTTCGAGTCCATCCTCCCCAGCCAATTAAATGGCCCTATCGTCTAGTGGACCAGGACGTTGGGTTCTCAACCCAAAAACCGGGGTTCGAATCCCCGTAGGGCCACCATAATAAAAAAAATAAAGCCCCTGGAAATCTCCAGGGGCTTTTCATTTTCCTTGAATATTAGTACTCAGGTGGTGGGGGTGGTGTTTGTTTTTCTTTTTCTGGCTTTTCTGCAACGAGACCTTCAGTGGTAAGTATTAGTGCAGCTATACTTGCAGCATTTTGTAAGGCAGATCTTGTTACTTTGCATGGATCTACAATTCCAGCCTCAAACATGTTTACAAATCTATCTTTTGCTGCATCATATCCCATAGGTCCGTCCATTTCCTTTACTTTTTCTGCAATGATAGACCCTTCTTTTCCTGCATTGTTAGCGATTAATTTTAATGGTACATCCAAAACTCTCCTTACGATATCTACGCCAATTTTCTCATCCTCATTATTAACCTTCACATTATCTAATGCTTTCATTGCCCTTATGAGAGCTACGCCACCGCCAGGAACTATTCCTTCCTCTACTGCAGCTTTAGTAGCAGATAATGCATCTTCTATTCTGTGTTTCTTTTCTTTTAGTTCAACTTCTGTTGCTGCTCCTGCCTTAATAACTGCTACACCACCAGCAAGTTTTGCAAGTCTTTCTTGAAGTTTTTCTCTATCAAATTCGGAATCAGTCTCTTCTAATTGTTTCCTTATTTGAGCAATTCTTGCCTCAATTGCTTTTCTATCACCTTTTCCACCAATAATGGTAGTTTTATCTTTGTCCGCTCTTACTTTTTCTGCTCTACCTAATTGATTAAGCTTTACGCTTTCAAGTTTCATTCCGGTCTCTTCTGATATGAATTCTCCTCCAGTTAGTATGGCAATATCTTGTAACATGGCTTTTCTTCTATCGCCAAAGCCTGGTGCTTTTACTGCAAGAGATTGGAGAACTCCACGTAACTTATTTACTACCAAGGTAGCTAAAGCTTCACCTTCTACATCTTCTGCAATGATTACTAATGGTTTTCCTGTTTGTACTACCTGTTCAAGAATTGGGATTATATCATTTACTGCACTAATCTTCCTATCGGTTATTAGAATGTAAGGTTCTTCTAAAACTGCTTCCATTCTTTCAGCATCAGTTATCATATAATGGGATATATAACCTCTATCAAATTGCATTCCTTCTACAAGTTCTAAGGTAGTCTCTATTCCTTGAGACTCTTCTACTGTGATTACTCCATCCTTTCCAACCTTATCCATAGCATCCGCTATTAGTTGTCCAATTGCCTCGTCATTATTTGCAGAAATTGCAGCTACGTGAGCAATATCATCTTTTGTTTCGATAGGCTTTGCCATCTTCTTTAATTCTTCTACTACTGCTTCTACTGCCTTTTCTATTCCTCTTTTTACATACATTGGGTTAGCACCTGCAACAACACTCTTTAATCCCTCGTGAACTAATGCTTGGGCTAAAACAGTAGCAGTAGTGGTTCCATCACCTGCAACATCATTGGTCTTAGATGCTACTTCTTTTACAAGCTGAGCTCCCATATTTTCAAAGGGATCTTCTAAATCAATTTCTTTTGCAATAGTAACTCCATCGTTGGTTATAACAGGTGCTCCAAATTTTTTCTCCAAAACTACGTTTCTTCCTCTTGGTCCTAATGTTATCTTTACTGTATCTGCTACAATATCAAGACCTTTTACTAACGCTGTTCTTGCTTCCATGTTTAAACTTACCATTTTAGCAGCCATCTTTTATCACCCTCCTTTTCTAATTTTTTTAATTATTAACCTTCTATTACTGCCAAAATATCTCTTTCACTGAGAATTAAATATTCTTCTCCTTCAATCTTAACTTCTGTACCCGCATATTTAGCAAAAATGACTCTATCTCCCTCTTTAATTTCTAAAGGAACTTTTTGACCATTGTCTAAGATTCTTCCACTACCTACAGCGATAACTTTTCCTTGTTGGGGTTTCTCTTTAGCAGTGTCTGGTAATACTATACCTCCTTTAGTTTTTTCTTCTTGCTCTAAAACCTTTACAACAACACGATCACCAATTGGTCTTAACTTCATTAAGTATCTACCTCCTTTCTATAAATTTTTGTTAGCAATCAATTTAATTGAGTGCTAAACCAAGATTAATATATTAAAATCAAAATTTTTCTTCAATGCTAAAAAACAATGATTATTGGCATTTATTAATGATTATTTAGATTTATTCAGTAAAAATTTCCTATTTTCTCGTTCTTTTATTGTTTTACGATAAATTTCGATTAATTTAATAGCTAAATTCTGTACTGAATATTCTTCTGCTTTAATCTTGGCATTACTTTTCATTCTTTGGAGAATTTCAGGATTATCAAGTAAATATTCAACTTTATTTTTAAAGTGATCGTAATTTAGATCTGTGAGAAAACCTTCAACTCCATTAGTAACTAAACTTTCAGATCCGATTGCTTTTACAGCAACAACTGCACATCCACCAGCCATTGCTTCTAAAGTGACTAATCCCTGAGTTTCTGTAGTAGATGAGAAAACAAAAATATCCGCCATACTATAAAAATGTACTAATTCCTCTCGTGGATACCATCCCAAAAAGTATACTTTATTCCCTAAGTTTAATTTATTTTTTAATTCCTCTAAATTTTTTCTCTCGTCTCCATCTCCGACTATTAAAAGTACTACATCATCTCTTTTAATAAGTAAGTCTGATAGAGAATAAAGCAAAAACTCAATATTTTTTTCTTTTGCTAATCTGCCTGTATAAAGCAAAATTTTTTTACCTTGCCAAGGTTTATTATTTAAATATTTTTTAGGATCTGCTTTTTCCCAGAGCTTAAGATCTATACCTGTTGGTAGAACTTCAATCTCCTTTTTTACACCAAAGCTTTTGATTAGTGCTTTTAATTCTTCAGTAGGAGCTATAACTCTATCTACAGAATTGGCATAATAAACACTACTTTTTATAGCATATATTTCTTTTATCTTTGTCGGTATTATAGGAATATAGTGGACATATTTGTGGTATTGGGTATGGTAAGTGAAGACTATGGGCTTTTTATACTTTTTTGAAATTTTCAAGGCAACCTTTCCAATAACATAAGGATGATGTGAATGGATAATGTCAGGATTGAACTCTTCAAAAGCTTTATATACTTTCCTTGTAAACCATATTGGAATGGGATGAATAGTGATTTTTTTTAGAAAGATGGATGGAAATCTCCAAATTTTTTTATTTGTATCATCATAGGGTGGGAACCATGGAGGATAACTGGGCGCAAAAACCATAACTTCATGCCCTAAATCTTCCAAGGCTTTTCTATAAGTTTCCACTGATATTGCAGCTCCACCAGTATTTGGTAAGTAATTATTAGTAAAAAAAGCTATTTTCATTGACTTTCTAATAGAGACTTATAAACCTTTACAGTTTGATCTGCAATTTTATTGATGTCATAGGTATTAGCCAAGGCGATAGCCTTTTGGGACATTTTCATTCTAAGGTCATAATTTTCAGCGAGTTTTACTATTTTATTTGCAAAATCTTCCTCAGTAGAAGGTATATAGGAGTCAAAGAAGATATCTTCGTATTCTTTGAGATTTCTAAGGAGGAGAGGGAGTCCACAGGAAGCAGCCTCAATAGGTGCCATAGGGAAAAGTTCTTGTCTTGAAGGGAAGAAGAAAATATCTGCCATATTATAGAACTTATAGATTTCCTCATGAGGTTGGGGACCTGGAAGGAACAAGTTAGGAGGGGGGCTTGCCTGAACTCTTTTTACTTCGGAGTAACCGCTACTCAAGAATGAGAAGGGAATACCGCCGATCCAGAAGAATTTGTACTG
>NIRF01000026.1 GCA_002878375.1 Dictyoglomus sp. NZ13-RE01 | reverse complement strand
GAAGAAGAAAATATCTGCCATATTATAGAACTTATAGATTTCCTCATGAGGTTGGGGACCTGGAAGGAACAAGTTAGGAGGGGGGCTTGCCTGAACTCTTTTTACTTCGGAGTAACCGCTACTCAAGAATGAGAAGGGAATACCGCCGATCCAGAAGAATTTGTACTGAGGAAGAGATTTAGCCACCTTAACAAAGCTATCAAAACCCTTCCTCTTTATTGTTTGTCCCACACTTAATATGACGATGTCTTTATCATCTAACTTGTATTTTTCTCTCATATAAGATCTTACTTTAGGATCTGGTTTAAAAATATCTCTATCTATACCATTAGGTATATACACAATTTTAGGTTTAAGATGTAGCTCTTCTAATTTTTGTTTTGTGTATGGTGAGACTGCTATTACAAGTTTTGCTTGATTGTAAATCCTCTTCAAATGTATTGTAAAAAATGGTTTCCATATTTTATCAAACCATGAACTTCCCTCTATAGTTTCTGGAATAATATGTGCGGTAATTACAATATTACTTGTATTAGCATTCTTTATGATTGAAAATACCTTGCTATTTACAGAATGTATATGAATAATGTCAAAATTATTTGAGGCGCAGTCCTCATTAAAATAAACTTCTATATCTTTTCTCTTTTTGAGAGCATTATAGAGAATTAGACAAAGAGATTTATCTCCGCTTCCTACTTTGGACGCAGAGAAAAATTTTAAATCTTTAAAAATTATGTTTACTTTTAATAACTCGTTATTCATAGTTTAAGTTAACCAGTGGATTATATCACTTGATTATTGATCTTGCAAATATAAGTTTTACATATTATTATTAATTTGATATAATTTTCCCAAACGATTGCGTAAAATTTCAAAGAATTGATGGAAGGGAGAGGTAGCTAAAATGAGACGAAGAGATAAGGGTATTAAACCACCAACAATGAAGGATGTTGCTAAAAAAGCAGGTGTATCAATAAGTACTGTATCACATGTCATAAATAAAACAAGATATGTGGAGGAGGAAACAAGAAAAAAAGTATTAGATGCTATAAAAGAGTTAGGATATAGACCAAATATAGTTGCAAGAAGTTTGAGAAAAAAATCTACTAATACTATTGGATTAATAGTTTCTAATATTGCAAATTTATTCTATCCAGAAGTGGTAAGAGGGATTGAAGATGTTCTTCTACAAAACAAGTATAATATAATCTTATGTAATTCTGATGAAGATATTAATAAGGAAAGGGAATATATTGAGGTTCTTTATAGCAAACAAGTAGATGGATTAATCATAACTCCAAGTAAAAGTACTGAAACGAGAAAAAATTTAGAACTATTTATTTCTCAAGATATTCCAGTAATTCTTGTGGATAGAAGAATATCAGGAATTGAGACTGATGTTGTGTTAGCGGATAATGTTTCTGGTACTTATTCTGCCACAGAATATCTTCTAAACTTAGGTCATAAAAGAATTGCTATAATTACTGGTCCATTAGATACTACTACTGGAAGAGAGAGATTAGAAGGATATCTTAAGGCATTAGAAGAACATAATATCCCTATGGAAAAGGATTTAATAAGAGAAGGTAATTTTAAAAGAGATGGGGGTTATGAAAGGGGCAAAGAACTACTTGAAATGTCTAATCCTCCTACTGCAATAATATCCTCAAATAACTTGATGACTCTTGGTCTTATATCCGCAATAAACGAGAAAAAATTAAGGATACCTAAGGATATTTCTGTAATTTCTTTTGATGATATGGAATGGTTTCAATATTTTTGCCCTCCACTAACTTCAATCTACCAACCTTCATATGAGCTTGGGAAAAATGCTGGACTTTTGCTTATGGAAAGACTCAAAAGGAGAAGGAAAAAGCCAAAAGAGGTTATTTTACCAACCCGTTTGATTATTAGGGAGTCATGTGCTCCTCCATTAATTTGACATTTTAAAGAGATATTTTTATAATGAGCTAAAGTATAATTAGGAGGTAAAAGTATGAAGAGGATAATAATTTTATTAATTCTCTTTCTAATGTTATTTTCATTGCCAATTCTCTCAGCAGGAGCAGTGGAGAGGATTAAGAAGGCAGGAGTCTTAAAAGTAGGAAGTGATGTCGCATATGCACCCTTTGAATTTATGGAAGGAGATAAGCCAGTTGGTTTTGATATTGATTTAGCTCAGGAGATTGCTAATGCATTAGGAGTAAAATTGGAAGTTATAAATACTCCCTTTGATGGTATAATTGCAGCATTAAAAGCAAAAAAATTTGATATTATTATGTCCGCTATGACTATAACTGAGGAAAGAAAGAAAGAGATTAGCTTTTCAAAACCATATTTTGATTCAGGACAAATAATTGCAATAAGAGCTAATGATACATCAATAAAAAGCGAGAAAGATTTGAAGGGTAAAATTGTTGGGGTCCAATTAGGAACTACAGGAGAAATATCAGCAAGGAAACTTAAGGATAGTTTAGGAATAAAAGAGATAAGAAGTTATGAAACAATCCCTGAAGCCTTTATGGATTTGGAATTAGGTAGAGTAGATGCTGTTATTAATGATATGCCAGTCTCTCTCTATTATGCTAAGAATAATCCCAAAATAAAATGTATTGGGAAACCATTTACTATTGAAAGATATGGAATTGCCATGAGAAAAGAAGATACAGACCTTTTAATTAAGATTAATCTTATTCTCGATCAGCTCAAAAAGAATGGAAAATACGATGAGATTTATAAGAAATGGTTTGGAACTTTACCTATTAAGTAAAGGAGAGAGGTAAGGAACTTTGGATTTTAGATTAGATGTTTTCATAGAAGGATTACCATATTTATGGAAAGGCGCAGTTATGACACTGCGCCTTACTGTGATCTCTGTAAGTATAGGAATTATTCTTGGTCTTATAATAAGCCTTGCAAGAATATCAAAAAGACCATACTTGAGATATCCTGCAAGTATATATGTGGAAGTAATCCGTGGAACTCCTCTTTTAATGCAACTTTTAATTATTTATTATGCACTGCCTTCCTTAGGGCTAAATCTACCTGCTATAACTGCCTCTATAACAGGTTTATCATTAAATTCTGCAGCATATGTGGGAGAGATATTTAGAGGTGGTATACAATCCATAGAGAAAGGGCAAATGGAGGCAGCAAGGTCCTTGGGAATGAATTATTGGCAAGCAATGAGGTATATTATACTTCCTCAAGCTTTTAGGAGGATTTTACCTCCATTAACCAATGAATTTGCCTCTATGCTAAAGGAAAGTTCTTTGGCCTCAACATTGGCTGTAACTGAACTTTTAAGAACAGGAAGAGAGTTGGTTGCATGGAAAGCAAATGTTTTTAGCCCATTTTTGGGGGTAACTTTATTTTATCTTGTTATGACTGTACCTTTAACTCGTTTATCTTCTTATTTAGAAAAGAGGTTGAAAAAAGGTGATTAAGGTCATTAATTTACATAAGAAGTTCAAAAATCTTCATGTATTGAAGGGAATTAATTTAGAGGTAAAAAAAGGCGAAGTTTTAGTTTTAATAGGTCCAAGCGGAGGAGGTAAGAGTACCCTTTTAAGGTGTATAAATAGATTAGAAGAACCTACTTCAGGGGAAATATATATAGATGGAACTTTAATAACTGATCCTAAGGTTGATATAAATAAAATTAGGCAAAAAGTAGGAATGGTATTTCAGCTTTTTAACCTCTTTCCACATTTGACGGTATTGGAAAATATAACTCTTGCACCTATAAAAGTAAAAAAGATGAAACCTGAAGAGGCTAAAGAAAAAGCCCTTGAGCTATTAAAAAGAGTAGGTCTTGCAGATAAAGCAAAAAACTATCCTTCTCAATTGTCAGGAGGGCAACAACAAAGGGTTGCCATTGCAAGGGCTCTTGCCATGGATCCAGAAGTTATGCTTTTTGATGAACCTACATCCTCCATAGATCCAGAAATGACAAAAGAGGTTTTAGATGTTATTAGGGAACTTGCAGATGAAGGAATGACAATGATTATTGCAACTCATGAGATGGGATTTGCAAGGGAGGTAAGTGATTGGGTAGTATTTTTAGATCAGGGACAAATAATAGAAGAAGGTCCCCCCTCCCAAATTTTTTCTTCTCCTAAGGAAGAAAGAACAATTAACTTTTTAAGTAAAATTCTCTAATTTCTCTTTTTTGGTTTTATTTCTTTTATTCCTAAAGTGTAAGGATGTAAAACCTCAGGAATGATGATGCTTCCATCTTCTTGTTGATAATTTTCTAATATTGCAATTAAAGCTCTTGAAATAGCTATTGCAGTTCCATTTAGCATATGTACATACTCTAATTCACCGGTCAACCTTCTAAACCTAATATTTAATCTGCGAGCCTGATAATCTGTACAATTAGAACAACTTGTTACTTCCCCATATTCTCCTCTTCCAGGCATCCATGCCTCAATATCAAATTTTCTTGCAGCTGGAGCACCTAAATCTCCAGAACAAATATCGAGAACTCTATATGGTATATCTAATTTTTGAAAGATTCTCTCCTCTAAGCTTAAAATATATTCGTGCA
Source organism: Dictyoglomus sp. NZ13-RE01 (assembly GCA_002878375.1). NCBI lineage: Bacteria > Pseudomonadati > Dictyoglomota > Dictyoglomia > Dictyoglomales > Dictyoglomaceae > Dictyoglomus > Dictyoglomus sp. NZ13-RE01. The sequence continues at coordinate 3,918 of NIRF01000026.1, read as the reverse complement.
TTTTTTTTGAATCTTCTGGTTTGCAAATAATGAAAATTTCCGCTTTGCTAAATTGATGTACTCTATATAATCCTCTATTGTACCTTCCATATGCTCCTGCTTCAGTTCTGAAACAATGAGAAAAACCTAAGTACTTTAAAGGTAAGTCTAATTCATCTAAAATCTCATTTTTATGATATCCTCCTAAGGTAATTTCTGCTGTTGCAATCAATCCTAAATTTGAATCTTCTATATGATATATTTGAGCTTCAGGTCCTCTTGGTTGAAATCCGATTCCATCTAATATTTCATTTTTGGCAAGGTCTGGAGTTATAAAAAGTTTAAAACCTTCAGAAAGAAGCTCATTAATGACAAATTGAAATAGAGCAAATTCCAATATTACTGCTTCATTTTTTAAGTAATAGAAATTAGATCCAGTTACTTTACTTCCTCTCTCAAAATCAACAAGGTCATTTAGGAGGGCTAAGTCTAAGTGGTCTTTTGGTGTGAAAGAAAAAGCTTTTGGCTCTTTCCATCTTTTTATTTCTTTATTGTCTGATTCATCTCTACCTCTTGGAGTCTCAGGCAAAAGAAAGTTTGGAAGTTGCCATAGTCTTGCATTCATTTCTTTTTCTATTTCTTGGAATTCCTTTTCTAATTTATCTATCTTCTCCTTTAACTCTTTTGCTTGCTTTATTAATGCTTCTTTCTCCTCTCCTTTTTTCTTCCCAATTTCTTGGGAGATTTTGTTCCTTTCAAATTTTAATTCATCTAAGATTTTTTGAATAGATCTTCTTTTTTGATCAAGCTCTAAAATATAATCCACATCGTACTTTGCAGGATCTAAATTTCTTAGAATAATATTTTCTTTCATTTCTTCCGCTCTTTCTCTAAGGGTTTTAATGTCTATCATTTTATTCCTCCCATTACTATATAATTTGTTAGCAACATAATGTTAATGGCATTGAACACATAAAATAGAATTCTTTCCATTAATCCTCCAGTTCTAAAAAGAGAGAAACTTATTTTAAAGTTTATAGGATAAAATAATCTAATACCACTAAAAGTTAAGGAGTCTCCTATCAAGTGGCTTATATATCCAATATTAATTCCCCAAACAATAGCATTATAAAAAGAGTTGATAAATGTAGGAAACTTTTGAAGAGAAGTTTGGGGAAGAATAAGAAATATGTTAATGATTAATAAGCTCCATAGACTATGAGCAAATCCTCTATGGACAAAGTATTTCTTTAGATTAAACTTGAAAAATAATTTAAATAAGTTAAAGGATAATGCAAATAAGATGATAAAGAAAAAAAGATTTTCATAGCTTATGTTCTGTAGTATAAAAACACCTAAAAGTAAGCTTAAGAAGGCACTTAAAAAATCTGATAAAACCTTCTGTGATATAAATCTTCTTGAGAATTCTGAATGGGGAGCATCAATATCTGGAATTAAGGAGCCAAACATAGTCCCCATAAAAAATCCAATTGTCCAATAGGTTAGATTATTAGTTGGAAGACTTTTTGTAAAGCTTGGATAGGAAATTAGGGCAATTAATATACCAAAGCTTTGATGGGTTTTAGCAGTCAATCCTAATTTTCCTCCTTTGCCAAATCAAAGCCTAATATATCTCCTAAAGTAATTGGAGGAGGAGTATTAATCTTTATGTAATTTTCCAATTCTTTTTCTTCTTTCTCTTTGAGAAGAGCTTTTCTTGAGAATATAATTCTTCTACTTTCTTGATTTATTCTTATAATTTTTACTTCTATTTCGCTATTAATTGAAATTTCAGAATTTTCTCTTTTATCAAGCTGAGAATTAGGTAGGAAGCCTTCTATACCAGGTTGTAACTCTATTACTAATCCTTGATTATTAATCTCTATAACTTTTCCAATTACATTCATTCCCTCGCTATATCTTTCTTCTATATTGTTCCATGGGTCTGGGAGTACATCTCTTCTACTTAATAATAATCTTCTATTTTCTTTGTCAATATTTAAAACCTTAGCTTCTATACTATCTCCTATATGGAATTTATCGTGAAGGTCATTTATTCTTTCCCAACTTAAGAATCTTCTTGGAATAAGCCCCTCTAATCCTGGCTTAATCTCTACAAATATTCCAAAATCTGTTATGTTTATTATTTTCCCTTTAACTTTGCTACCCTCAGATAATATCTCGTCAATAACGTCCCATGGGTTTGGCTCTACCTGTTTTATACTAAGAAGTATTCTCTTTTCTTGTGGGTCCACTTCTAATATTTTTACTTTAATCTTATCTCCTACTTCATAATATTCTCTTATATTACCAATTCTTCCCCAGGATATTTCACTATAAGGTACGAATCCAACGAGGTTATTAATTTTTACCACAATACCTGAGGTTATTTTTATGATTTCTCCCTGCTGAATACTTCCAATGGGGTTTTTCTCTAAAAATACCTCCCATGGATTGGGTTGTGCTAATCTAACACTTAGATTTACTTCTTTTTTCTCTTCATCTATATTTAAAATTTTTGCTTTTACTATATCTCCTACTTGGAATGTTCTATATATGTTTCTAATAGGGAACCAAGATAACTCATCTTTGGAAACAAAACCAAGAATACCAAAACCAAGATCTATCTTTAATCCATCATCATTTACTTCTTTAACTCTACCTCTTATTATCTCGGACTTTTTAATTCTTTCCCAAAGCCTTGTCCTTTTTTCCTCCAATTTTTCTTCTAAGACACTTCTCACTGAAAGAAGGATTTGCTTTCTTTCTGGATTGATTTTTATTATTTTGGCATTGACCTTTCTATTTAAATAAATATTTGGATTTTTAGGACGATAAATGTCAATGAGATTTAAAGGGATAAATCCATAAACTTCTTCTCCTAAATCAATAGTGAAACCTTTTCCATTAAAATCTTTAATTTTTCCGCTAATAGGTTCGTCATTCTCATAGGCTAAGGTTAAGTCTTCCCATATCTTTTTTTCAACAGCCCTTTTTTGGGATACATTTATAATTCCCTCTTTATAATTTATGAATTGAATCATTACAGGGATAGAATCTTTTATCTGATTTTTCTCTAATTTTTCTTGAAAGCTTTTTGTCGTTTCTTCTATGGGTAGGAAGGCATTATATTTTCCCCCCACATCTAACCACAAACCTTGTTTGTCTACTAATAAAATATTTCCATAAACTATACTTCCTATTTCTAAATTTTCCATGCTAATATCTTCCAAGTTTATATCAACAATTTCTTCCATGGCTCTTGACCTCCTTGGATTTTTTATTTATTATAACATAGGTCTTGACTTTCTACATTACTAAAGATATACTTTTTCTGTTAAAGCCGAGGTAGCTCAGTAGGCAGAGCAGCTGATTTGTAATCAGCGGGTCGTGGGTTCGAGTCCCTCCCTCGGCTCCAGGGGAGGTACCCAAGTGGACAACGGGGGCAGACTGTAAATCTGCTGGCGGACGCCTTCGGGGGTTCGAATCCCTCCCTCCCCACCACTTGGTGAGTATCGCGGGGTGGAGCAGCCAGGTAGCTCACCGGGCTCATAACCCGGAGGTCGAGGGTTCAAATCCCTCCCCCGCAACCAAATTTTTGGAAATATAAAGCCCACGTAGCTCAGTCGGCAGAGCGTACCCTTGGTAAGGGTAAGGTCACCGGTTCGATCCCGGTCGTGGGCTCCATTTTAAGTAACTTAACTTATACTATATAGAATTTAGGAGGAAGGAAGAGGATGGCGAAGGAGAAATTTGTAAGGACGAAACCACATGTAAATATAGGGACAATAGGTCACGTAGACCATGGTAAGACGACATTAACTTCTGCGATAACGAAGGTACTAGCTGCGGAGGGATTAGCTAAGCCCTTAAAGTATGAAGACATAGACAAAGCGCCAGAGGAGAGGGCGAGAGGAGTAACTATTAACTTATATCATG
>NIRF01000025.1 GCA_002878375.1 Dictyoglomus sp. NZ13-RE01 | reverse complement strand
AAAGCTTTTTTAGAAAGAGCTCTAATTGATGGTTTTTTCTCTTTTATTAAACTCATTATTAACACAATTAAAATTTCTTTTATCTTTTTTCTTAAAGAAAAATCTGGTAGAATATTAATGACCATAGTTTTCACCTCCCGGGGTTTGGATGTTATCTCTTTCTAATCTAATTCTAACCCTGGGAGGTTTTTCTTTTCAAAAACTGATTACAGGTCAGCTCCCACGAATACTTGACAATTTTTTTAAATGGATTTATCATCTTATTTGAGAGACCGATTTCAAAATTAGAAACCGATTTAAAAGATGGTGACCTTAAAAGATATTGCTTTAAAAGCAGGGGTATCAAAAAGTACAGTTTCCAGAGTTCTTAACAATAAAGGAAACGTTAATCCCATATTGAAGAGAAAAGTAAAAAAGATAGCAAAAGAGTTAGGATATCACCCTAATATTTTAGCAGCAAGTTTAAAGAAGAAGAAAACATATACTATAGGAGTAATTATTTCTAATATACTAAATCCATTTTTTACTTCCGTGGTTAGAGGAATAGAGGATGTAGCAATGAAGAATAATTTTAATATTATTCTTTGTAATGCTGATGAGAATCCAAAAAAAGAAGGGGTTTATATAGATGTATTAAGAGCTAAAAAAGTTGATGGTATGATTATAGCCACAACAGGTGAAAATAAAGAACATTTCTCTGCCTTAGAGAGAGAAGGAATCCCTGTGGTTTTAGTAGATAGAAAAGTAGAGGGTTCCAATTTTGATACTATAATCACAGATAATAAGAGAGGAGCTTTTGAGGCAACAAAGCATTTTATTGAAACAGGTTATACTCGAATAGGTTTTATTACAGGTCCTATAAATATAACGACAAGTTTAGAAAGATTAGAAGGTTACAAACTTGCCCTTAAAAAGTATAAAATTCCATATGATGAAAATCTTATAAAGATTGGAGAATTTAAGGAAGATAGCGGATATAAAAATATGAAGGAGTTAATAAAAATGAAAAATCCTCCTAAGGCTATTTTTGCAGGAAATTATTTAATTGCTTTAGGAGTGTACACAGCAATAAAAGAATGTGGATTAAAAATACCTGAAGATATTGCTGTGATCACTTTTGATGACTTTCCATGGTTTCAACACTTATCACCACCTTTAACAGCAGTTTCTCAACCAACTTATAAACTAGGAGCATATGCTATGAAGAGATTATTAAAACTTATAAAAGAGGAGTTGCCATACTCAAATAAGAGAAGACAAATAGTTTTAAAAAATACCTTAGTCATAAGAGAATCTTGTGGATGTAAAAAAGGGTAAGTATAAAGAAAGGAGGTGTTAATCTTCTTCCAAAAAGGTTACCCAATATTATTAAACTTTCCCATAAATAAATTTAGTTAAAGGGGGGTTCTTTAATGAAAAAATTTACAAAAATACTTTCTCTCTTATTAATTTTAAGTTTACTCGTTTCTTTAGGAACTGCTCAACGACGTTTAAGGTTTGGATTATTTATTTGTAGTTTGGCACATCCTTTCTTCTTAGATATGAAGGATGGAGCAGAAGATGCGGCAAGAAAACTCGATGTTGCTCTTGCTACTTTTGATGCAAGAAATGATGTAGAACTTCAAACAAAGCAAATTGAAGATGCAATTACTATGAGATTTGATGCTATACTTCTAAATCCTATAACAGCGGAGGGATTAGTTTCTGCTGTTAAGAAAGCAAATGAAGCTAAAATACCTGTATTTACCTTAGATAGAGATGTTGTAGGAGGAGATAGAGTTTGCTATATAGGGACAGATAATGTAAAAGCTGCTGAGCTTGGCGGAAAGAAGCTTTGGGAATTATTAACAGCTACAAAAAGATCAATGCCATATAATGTAGTAATTCTTGAAGGACTTCCTGGCGCATCTTCTGCAATTGAAAGAGAAAAAGGATTTAAGAATGCATTAAAACCATACATAGATGCAGGAAACATTAAAATCGTAGCGGATCTAACTGCAAGATTTGATAGGGCAACAGGTCTAAAAGTTATGGAGGATATTATTGCACGAGAGAAAAAGATTGATGCAGTTATTGCAGCCAACGATGAGATGGCCTTAGGGGCTTTAGAAGCTTTAAAATCAGCAGGATACAAAATAGGATTCCCTGATGGAGTGATTATAGTAGGTTTTGATGCAATAACTGATGCTGTAGAAGCGGTAAAAAGAGGTGAGTTTGCTGCAACAGTGGCTCAAGCTCCTTATATTATGGGTTATTGGGGTGTAGATGCAGCATATCAATATAAAAAGCTAAGATGGACTCCTCCAAAGGATACTCCAACCTATGCACCTACTGGAGCAAAACTTTTAGGGACCCCAGTTATGGTTGTAACAAAGGAAAATGTGGGAAAACTAAACGAAATAGTTAAAACTCCTGTACCTATTCCTGGAAGCAAAAGGTAAAATTTCAAGGGGTAGGGATAAAATTCCCTACCCCTTTTTATGGAGGTAAATATATGATAATTTTGAAGTTAGAAAAAATAAATAAAAGCTTTCCAGGAGTGAAAGCATTATCAGATGTATCTTTAGAAATAGAGAAGGGGGAAGTTCATGCAATTGTTGGAGAAAATGGGGCTGGAAAATCTACTTTAATGAAAATTATAGCAGGAATTATTCCAAATGATAGTGGGGAAATTTATTTGGAGGGAAAAAAGATTGAGAACTTAAATCCTACCATAGCAAACAAATTAGGAATAGTGATGATTCATCAGGAATTAATGCTTTATCCTAATCTTAGTGTAGCGGAAAATATATTTATCGAACATGATTCTAATAACTCTTATTTAAAAACAATAAATTTTGAAAGCATTTTCAAAGAAGCAGAAAAAATCCTTGAACTTTTAGGGGGAGATATATCTCCCCGGATTAAGGTTTCTCGTTTAAGTATAGGAGAACAGCAGAAGGTTGAAATAGCAAAAGCTATCTCTAAAAAAGCTAAAATAATTATTATGGATGAACCTACCTCTGCATTAACTATTACAGAGATTTCTAAACTTTTTGATGTGATCAGATCCCTGAAAAAGCAAGGTATCACAATTTTATACATAAGTCATAGACTAGATGAAGTATTTGAAATTTCTGATAAAATCACAGTATTAAGAGATGGTCATAAAATTGCAACGTTAGAAACAAATAAAACTTCCCCCTCTTATGTAGTCCAACTAATAACGGGAAAAACATTTGATACTTTATATACTTCCTTTCATGAGACATTATCTAAAGAAGAAATAATGAGAGTTGAAAATCTGAATATTTCTTCCGCTTTTGTCAAAGTAAAAAATTTATGCTTTAACCTTTACAAAGGAGAGATTTTAGGGATAACAGGTCTTTTAGGGGCTGGAAAAACTGAAATTGCGAGGGTGTTATGGGGTATAGAAAAAAAAGATAGTGGGGAAATATGGATAGAAAATAAAAGAGTAGAAATAAAAAGTCCATATGATGCATTGAATCTTGGCATAGGATTAGTTCCAGAGAATAGAAGACAACAAGGACTTATCGGACAAATGAATGTCGCTCAAAATATTACTCTTCCAAGTTTATCCCAAATCTGTTGGTGGAATTTTATAATTGATTCTAAAAAAGAAATAGAAGTAGCTAAAAAGTGGATAGAACAGCTAAAGATAATAACACCTACTTTAAAACAAAAAGTAGAGAATCTTAGTGGTGGAAACCAACAGAAAGTAGTCTTAGCAAAGTGGTTAGCTACTAATCCAAAAATCCTAATAGTAGATGAGCCAACACGAGGAATTGATGTAGGAGCAAAAGCTGAGATAAGAAAGTTACTTTTAGAACTTTCTCAAAAAGGCATCTCTATATTACTTTTTTCTTCAGAAATAGAGGAGGTATTGAATTTAGCTAATAGAATTTTAATTCTTTATAAGGGAGAACCAAAAGGGATTCTACCTAAAAATAAGGCCACAAGAGAAAATATTTTATACTTGGCAATGGGTTTGGAAAAGGAGGCAAAAGTATGATCACAAAAGATAAATGGGAGTGGATTTCTGAAAGAAGAGAAATCTTTCCTTTTTTTGCCTTGTTAGGACTCATTATAGTTTCCACCATTCTTTCCCCATATTTTTTTACAATTATAAATCTTAGAAATATATTAGCTCAAGTAGCTGTAATAGCCGTTTTAGCAGCTGGTGAAACTTTTGTAATTCTCGTAGGTGGAATAGATCTTTCTCCTGGTTCGGTTCTTGCACTTTCAGGAGCGGTAGTAGCCTATCTAATGAAATTTTTGAATATACATCCTTTCCTTTCTATAATCTTAGCACTACTCGTAGGGATAAGCGCAGGTCTGATTAATGGATTTTTAGTAACAAAAGTAAAAATTCCATCTTTTGTAGCTACACTATCCATGATGGCAATTGCAAGAGGTGGGGCATTAATAATCACTGGTGGTTCCCCTATTTCCCTTTTTCCTCCATCCTTTAGAATAATAGCAAAATATTTTGGTCCTATTTCTGGACTAACTTTTATAATGATATTTATTTATATTTTAGGTCAATTCATTCTCTCTAAAACAAGATTAGGAAGATATATATACGCTTTAGGGGGAAATGAGGAAGCTCTAAGATATTCTGGAATTAAAGCAGATAAAGTAAAAATCTTTGTTTTTGCATTTTCAGGATTTTGTGCATCATTGGGAGGTATAATGCTTACTGCAAGATTAGATTCTGCATATCCTATTGCTGGGGAAGGTTATGAATTAGATGCCATTGCTTCATCAGTACTTGGAGGTATAAGCTTTGTAGGTGGAATTGGCTCTTTAATAGGAACATTTATGGGCGCTTTAATTATGACTATTTTGGGTAATATTTTAAATCTATTACAAGTTCCTCCTTTCTATCAATACATAGCTCGAGGCTTAGTATTAGCAATAGCAGCTACATCTTTAGCTCGAGGAGTTAAATTTGCTAAATAAATTTAGATAAGGGGGTAAATTTATGAAAAAAGGTGGAATATTAAATCCAGAATTAATTGCGGTTTTATCATCTTTAGGACACACTGATTTGCTAGTTATTTGTGATGCAGGTTTTCCAATTCCTAAAGATGTAAAAAGAATAGATTTAACCTTAGTCAAAAATATACCGAGATTTCTAGATATTTTAAAAGCAATTTATGAAGAAATAGTTATAGAAAAAGTAATACTTGCAGAAGAAATTGAAAAAACTAGTCCTGAACTTTTAGAAAAAATTAAAGAAATAATTGGAAATACACCTATAGAGTTTGTATCCCATACAAAATTTAAAGAGATAAGCAAAAATGCAAAAGGAATAGTAAGATCTGCTGAATTTACTCCATATGCTAATATAATTCTTGTTTGTGGAGTTGCTTTCTAATGTCCCTTTTTATGAATTTACCTGATAAAATGAAGGCTGTTGTAGTTTATGGTCCTAAAGACTATCGACTTGAGGAGAGACCAGTTCCTAAAATTGGCAGAGAAGAAGTTTTAGTAAAAGTTCTTGCTACTGGTATATGTGCAAGTGATGTTAAAACTTACTATGGGCATAGAGTTTGGGGCTCAGAAGATATTCCTCCCTATATCCAAACACCAGTGATTCCTGGACACGAGTTTATAGGTGAAGTAGTTGCATTAGGAGAAGGGGCAAAAGAAAAACATGGTATTGATATTGGAGATTGGGCAATAGCTGAGCAGATTATCCCTTGTGGTAAATGTAGATTTTGCAAAGAAGGAAAATATTGGATGTGTCAACAACACGACATTTTCGGATTCATAAAAGATAGGGCAGAAGGATCTTGGGCAGAATATATGAAGTATCCTGCAAACTCTATCATCCATAAAGTACCATACTCCATCAAACCTGAGTATGCTGCAACTATTGAGCCTCTTGCATGTGCTATTCATGCTGTGGAAAGAGCAAATATTCAACTAAATGATGTAGTAGTAATTGCGGGTATGGGACCAATTGGTCTCTTCATGCTTCAGATAGCAAAAATGAAAGGTCCAGGACTTCTTATAGCCATAGATCTAAAACAAAATAGATTAGAAATTGCAAAAAATTTAGGAGCAGATATAGTTATTAATCCTTTAGAAGAGGATGTAGTGAAAAAGGTTTTAGATCTTACTGAGGGTTATGGATGTGATGTGTACATAGAGGCAAGTGGTTCAAAATCTGCAGTTATTCAAGGTTTAAAGATGATAAGAAAATTAGGCACTTTTGTAGAGTTTGGGGTACATGCAGAACCTACTTGCGTGGATTGGTCTATAATTGGAGACGTAAAAGAACTAAACATATATGGAGCCCATTTAGGTCCTTTTTGTTATCCAAAGGCAATAAGGTATTTAGAAGAAGGAAAGGTCAAAGTAGATTCAATAGTTACCCATATTCTCCCTCTCCAGAATTTCCAGGAAGGAATAGAATTAGTTCATAATGGAGAAAATTCTATAAAAATAATCTTAAAACCTTAAATTAAAAACTTGAAAAAATTTTAATTTTCATGTTAAAATTACATTAAGATAAACTTATAAGGGGAGTTGTTATGGAAGATATTATAAAACTCCTTGATAAAAAGGCTTTGGAATTCGGTGATCTCCCATCGTACCTTTTAAATTTTGATAGGTTCTTAAAGAGGCTACAGAGAGAAAGATCCACAGGAGTACTTTACTATTACGACGATAAAATCAGAATAATAGTCCTAATCTACCAAGGCAAGGCTTTTCTTGCAAAGGTTCTAAATATACCGGATTATGATGATTTGACCAGTATAAACCTTTTAGTACAACAAATATATGCGGGCGTTGGAAAAGTTAGCTTTTATGCAGTGGATAAACCTCTAATTATTGCAATAGCAGGAAAATATATTGGTAAACCTATATATGTTCAGTTGGATGTAGATACAATAATTCCAAGTAGATTTTTTGCACTACTTCAAAAGAGAGAGTTTAGTGGAGTTGTTTTTTACGAGAGTCCTACAGAAACAAGATACTGGCTCTTTCAAAAAGGAAATCCATTAAATATAATTCCTGGAGTCCTTCCCCCTAAAGGATATCTTAATGTTTATGCCTTAGAAAATATTCCTCTTGTTGATTACTTCGAGGAATGGGAGAAGGAAGAGAGAAAGAGAATTATCAACTTTGCTCAGAAAGTTCTTACCAATGTAGCTAAAGCATTAGTGGAGAGATGGGGAACAAGTACCACGGAGCTTCTACTTCTTCCTTTAGAAAATAATTACGGCTCTCTAAAAATATCCTTTGATAAAAAGAATTGGACCTGTAAGGTAGAGTCTCAAGAAGAGACCTTTTACTTAGCCCAAGAGATAGAAAGGCTTTTTGCTAAAATCTTAAGAGAGATAAGAGATAGAGGAGAAGAGACCTTCGCAGAAAAACTCGAAATATCCGCATTCAATCTGCTCCAAGAGGAAAAGGTTATCTGGCCAAATACTGGAGAAAAGATTTTTAGAAGATAAGAAGGGTAATAGGAAAAATCCCCTATTACCCTTCTTTTTTCTTAGCGGGAGATTAAAGAGAGTACTTCTTTAACTAAAGAATCTACATCCAAACCTTGTAGTTTATATAATGCATCAGGTTTTCCAGATGCGCCGTACTCTTTAACCCCTAATCTCTTAAATTTAACGGAAAATCCGCTTTCCGCAATTGCATTTCCAATTACGCTTCCAATACCTGTATTTACATTATGATCCTCATAAGTAATTATTAATCCCGTACTTATAGCTTCCCTTAAAGAGTCCCAATCTATCTCATTAGGACATGAGAAATTGAAAACTTTAACATGTATGCCCATCTCCTTTAGTTTTTCCCAGGCTTGAACTGCCCTATGCAACATACTTCCCATGCTTATTATTGCTCCCTTATCTCCATCTCTTACCTTATCCATCTTTCCATAAACAAATTTATAATCTCCTCCAAAGAAAGGATTTCCTTTCTCATCAGTAATTATTGGAACAACAGATCTTCCCATGGCAACTAAAAAGTTTCCTTTTTCTTTTGCCACATATCTTATAACTCTGTCTGTCTGATTAGGATCTGCAGGCACTATTATTTTAAAACCAAAAAGATTTCTAAAAGTCCCAATGTAGTCTATACATTGATGGGTTTTTCCATCCTCTCCCACATCGAGTCCACAATGGGTTACTATCAACTTTAGGTTTGTATAGTTTATATCATTTAATCTATGCTGATTATAAGTTTCGTCTACTCCAAATACTCCAAAGTCTGCAAAGAAGGTTAGAACTCCTTGAGTTGACAAGGCACCTGCTATTGTTGCCGTATTGTGCTCTTGAATTCCTCCCTCAAAAAAGTTATTTGGAGCTACCTTTTCAAATTCATGGGTTCTTACCGATTCTACCAAATCACAATCTAAAACGGCGATAGGAGTTCTCCCCTCTTTCCCAATATTTAGTTCTGCAAGATTTCTCAAAGCTTTTCCAAAGGCTGACCTGTTATCTGTTTTCATATCAGGAGTATAGGTAAATGGCTCTCCCGTATCTATATTTACGTGCTCTATTTCTACATGATGTTTTCCTTCAGGCTTAAACTCCTCTCTCATCTTCTTATACTTTTCTAAATCATCTTCAATACCTAACTCTTCTAAAGCCTTTTTGTATTCATCAGGCTTTAATGCTCTCCCATGAAATTCAAACTTATTTTCCATAAATGACACACCTTTACCCATAACAGTATGGGCAATTATAGCTGTAGGTTTTCCATCGTTTATTGCTTTTCTTATCCCTTGATAAATATCTTGAAAATCATGTCCATCTACCTCTATAACTTCCCATCCATCGGAAAGATAATTCTCTTTAATGTTTTGTGGCATAATAGATGACAATGATCCTGAAAGCTGTAACTTATTATAATCAATAAGTACTGTTAAATTAGATAAATTATATTTCACTGCAAACCTTCTTGCTTCTGAAATCTGCCCTTTTTGTTGTTCTCCATCTCCCATAACTACAAAGACATGGAAGTTTCTATTCGTAAGTCTTGCGGAAAGAGCCATACCGCATCCTGCAGAAAGTCCCTGTCCAAGATTTCCAGTGCTCCACTCTACCCCAGGAACATATCTTTCTACATGTCCTTCAAAAATGCTTCCTGCCAATCTAAAATACGCAATTGCTTTATCAATATCGAAAAATCCCAAATTCCCAAGAGCAGAGTAAACACCAGGAGAGGTATGCCCATGGCTAATAATGATCCTATCTCTATTAGGGTCCTTAGGGTTTTGAGGATTCACATTTGCAAAATAGTAAAGAGTAAGATACATTTCAATAGAGGACATGGATCCTCCTGGATGTCCAGATCCAGCAAGGGTAGTCATCTTTAGAATATCTCCTCTGCATTTATGAGCTAATTTTTTAAGATATTCTAAAGTTTTCTCATCAATTTTCTCTTCAAGAAATCCTTTTTTTAGATCAACGCCCATTTCTTTAACCTCCTTTGTAGAATTTGCAAATTTGAAACTATTATATCATAAAATTTTCCAAATATTACTGACCTGTAATCAGTTTTTGAAAAGAAAAACCTCCCAGGGTTAGAATTAGATTAGAAAGAGATAACATCCAAACCCCGGGAGGTGAAAACTATGGTCATTAATATTCTACCAGATTTTTCTTTAAGAAAAAAGATAAAAGAAATTTTAATTGTGTTAATAATGAGTTTAATAAAAGAGAAAAAACCATCAATTAGAGCTCTTTCTAAAAAAGCTTTA
>NIRF01000024.1 GCA_002878375.1 Dictyoglomus sp. NZ13-RE01 | reverse complement strand
GCTACTATCCCATGAATTAGAACTCCTTCATAAATCCCTTTTGGCAACATGGTTATTAGCTTCTCGTTTACATAAACATTCTTCTTTAACCTGATAACAAAATTCATCCCTTTATCTTTTAGAAATTCCATCAGTCTTCTATATGTAAATTCTCTATCAAAGATAAAAACTGTCCCTTTTGGAATTAATGGAAGAAGTAAAGAGATACTTTCAATCAATTAGATATGTAAAAAATCTTCTAAATCTATTTACCAAAGCTTGAGTAGAGGAGTATTTAATGGGATTAACAAGGTTTAAAGATAAAGCTTGCTATGACTATAGTTTTCACCTCCCGGGGTTGGGATATGATATCTTTCTAATCTAATTCTAACCCTGGGAGGTTTTTCTTTTCAAAAAATGATTACAGGACAGTTAAAAGAACTCTTGACAAAAAGTTTGGGATAGGATATTTTATATATGAGCGAACGTTCGCCATAAAGCGGGAAAAATATAAATCCCGCAAAAAACTTTGAGGAGGTGAAAGTATGTGGCGAACAAAAAATTTTCTTCTTAAGGGGTTCACTTTATTCTTTCTTGCCCTATTTCTTCTAACACAAGGATTTGGGGCATCTTCAAAGGTCCAAATTCGTTTTACTTTCTGGGGTGGTAAAGAGGAAAAAACAGCTTATGAAGCAATGATTAAAGCCTTTAATGATTCCCAAAATGAAATTGAAGTTATTCCAGTACACATTCCAGATATGTATGAGGAAAAAGTCTTAACCATGATTGGAGCAGGGGATGTTCCTGATATTATAGCTATAGGAGGAGCTCATATTCCTGCTTTTGCAGCGAGGGGTGCATTGAGTTCTTTGGATAACTATATTTCTCGTATAAATACCGCTGCTTATTATAGAAAGGCTTTAGATGCTATGTACTGGGATAAAAAATTATATGGTTTACCCTTCCGTATGAATACAAAATTAATGGCATATAATCTTGATATGTTAAATGAGGCAGGAATACAACCTCCTTCTCCTGGAAAAGCTTGGACACCTGAAGAATATCTTGCAAATGCAAAAAAATTAACCATACCTGGAAAGAGATGGGGTTCAGGATTTCCTTGGTGGAATCAATGGTTATATCAATTTGGAGGAAGAGTATTAGATAGAGAAGGTAAGAGGTGTATGTTAAATAGACCTGAAGCTTTAGAATCTCTGAAATATGTATATGACTTAGTATGGGTACACGGGGCTGCGCCAAAACCAGAAGAAACAGGAGGTATGGGACCTATTGATATGTTTATGGCAGAAAAGGTAGCTATGTTCTGTGATGTAGGTCCTTACTTCATGCCTATTCTTACAAAGATTACAAAATTTAAGTGGGGACTTGCATTACAGCCAGGTAAAGGAAATTTTGGTGGTTCAGGAGAAATGGAGGTGGTAGGATTAGCTATTCCTGCAAAGGCACCCAACCCTGAAGCAGCTTTTACAGCTATAACCTTCCTTACTGCAGATCCAAGAGCACAAGATATTTTAGCTCTAACAAAGACACAAATACCAGGGAGTAAACGTTCAGGAAGTTTATTTGCAAAGCAATTCCCTGGTGCAGAATTATTTATTAAAGCCATAGACTTACAAGAACCTCAATTTAAGTCTCCTGATAGTCGTGCTATTGGAAGAGTCTTAGATGAACTTAGAGATTCGGTCTTAACAAGCTTCAATCCAAAATCTCCAGAAGTAGCCCTTAAAGAGGCATGTGAGAAAATTAATAAAATTTTAAAAGGAGGGGAATAAAGGATAAAGGGGAAGGGGGAAGATTTTAACCCCTTCCCCTTTAAAGAGATGAGTATGTTTAAAAAAATATTAAAGAATATAGAGGGTTATCTTTTCATTTCTCCTTGGATAATTGGCTTTTTTGTTTTTACTCTTGGTCCTATGGTGGCTTCTTTATTTTATTCCTTTACAAAATGGAATGTTTTTACAACTCCAGAATGGATAGGCTTTCAAAATTATCGAGATATTTTTAAAGATCCTTTATTTTATAAATCATTAAGAAATTCTTTTTATTTTACAATTTTAGCTGTTCCAAGTCAGATAACAGTGGCTCTTATTCTTGCTGTTCTTTTAAACCAAAAAATAAAAGGACAGCAAATATATAGGACTATTTATTATCTTCCTACAGTTGTTTCAGGAGCTTCTGTGGCTCTGTTATGGATGATGCTTCTAAATCCTACCACTGGACTTATTAATCGTATCTTAAGCTGGTTTGGAATTTCTGGACCTGCCTGGCTTTTAGATCCTAAATGGGTTATTCCAGCATTGGTCCTAATGAGTATTTGGGGAGTAGGAGGAGCCATGGTAATATTTTTAGCAGCTTTACAAGGAGTTCCTAAGGAATTATACGAATCAGCGGAAATAGATGGAGCAGGTCCTTTTAAACGTTTTATATACATAACTTTACCTATGATTTCTCCAGTGATATTTTTTAACTTTGTGATGGCTGTAATTGGTTCTCTTAAGGTATTTTCTCCAGCATATTTCATGTTTGGTTCTCAAGGAGGTCCCCAAAATTCCGCTTTATTTTATGTACTATATCTTTATGTTAATGCTTTTGTAGATTTTAAAATGGGATATGCTTCCGCTCTTGCTTGGATTCTTTTTATTATAATTTTATTAATTACTCTTTTAATATTTAAATCTTCTCCTTTATGGGTTTATTATGAAACAGAACTTAAGAAATGAGGAAGGTGGTTAAATGTATTTAAAATTTTTTAAGAAATTTCTTACAAGGTTAATTATCTATGCTATTCTTACAGCAGGAGCAATTCTTGTCCTTTTCCCTGTAGCATGGCTAATTTCTCGATCTTTTATGAGACTTGAAGATACAGCAAGAGATATATGGATTCCTAATCCTTTTACTTTAGAGGCATATATAGAGGTATTTACTCAACAACCTTTCTTTCGTTATTTATTGAATACTTCTTTTGTAACCTTTATGGGAGTTTTAGGAACATTATTATCTAGTTCGTTGGTAGCCTTTGGCTTTTCCTTTTTAAGATTTAAAGGTAGAGATTTAATATTTTTACTGGTTCTTTCTACAATGATGCTTCCTGGAGAAGTAACTATGATCCCAATTTATAGAATTTTTTATTTTTTAGGATGGATAAATACTTTTAAACCTCTTTTTGTTCCATCTTTCTTTGGGTCAGCTTTTTTTATCTTTTTACTAAGACAATTTTTTCTCACAATTCCGAGAGATTTGGTAGATGCAGCGTATATAGATGGAGCATCTTCTTTTAGAGTTTGGTGGCAAATCATTCTCCCTCTTTCTCGCCCTGCTCTTACAACAGTTGCGGTATTTTCTTTCTTAGGACATTGGAATGACCTTTTGGGTCCTCTCATTTATATTTCCAGTACAGAAAAGTATACTCTTTCTTTAGCTCTTCTTTCATATAAAAATCTATATTTTAGATATACAAATCTTTTATCTGCCGCAACTCTTATTTCCATCTTACCATGTATAATAATCTTTTTCTTAGCTCAGCGAGCTTTCTTAGAAGGTATAGTAACTACAGGTCTTAGAGGGTAGAGGAAAAAAGTAAAGTATGAAGAAGTTGGGGGCAGATGTATGCATATGATAGAACTACTATCTAAAAAAAGATTTAAGGCTATAATTTTTGATTGGGATGGCACTGCTGTGCCAGATCGTTTTTCTTCTGCTGAGTATTTAAAGGAACCCTTTCATCAATTATTAAAATTAGGTATTAAAATTGTCATTATTACGGGGACTAATATAAATAATGTATGGAGACAAGTTGGTCCTTGGCTGGATAGAGATTTAGCTTATAATTTATATTTCTGTACTAATAGAGGCTCTGAGGTTTTTCAATGGAAAGATGGAGATTTTATTACTTTGGAAAGAAGAGTTGCAACTTCTGAAGAGGAAGATAAACTAAATAGAATTGCTGAAACTTTTAAAAATGAAGTAAAGATAAAATATAATTTGGATGTAGATATAATCTACAACAGATTAAATAGAAGAAAAATAGATTTAATCCCTCTTCCAGAATGGGCAGATCCACCAAAATCAAAAATCGATGAGCTTCTTATAGCAGTAAATAAAAGATTAAAGGACCATAATGTTCCCTCTTTAAGCTATCTTATTAAGAGAACTAAGGAAATTTCCTTTGAAATTGGTCTAAAGGATCCAAGGATTACTAGTGATGTGAAACATATTGAGGTAGGACTTACCGATAAATCTGATTCCACAAAATTTGTTAGGGAAAAATTAGGGGTATTACCTGAAGAAATGTTAATATTAGGAGATGAATTTGGACCAATAGGAGAAGTAGATGGTAGCGATTATTTAATGCTCAATAAATATACTAAAGGAGCTACTTTTATATCTGTTGGAAAGGAACCTAATGGAGTACCAAAAGAAGTTATTCATATAGGTGGAGGACCAGAAAAATTTGTAGAAATATTATGGGAAGTTATAAAGAAGGAGGGAGAGCTCAACAATGTGGGAAATAGTGCAGGAAAGTTTTAATAGAAAAGATATAGGAAAATGGGAGACAGTATTCACCTTAGGGAATGGATATTTAGGAGTAAGAGGGGTAGAGGAAGAAAGCTGGAACCAGGAAGAGGTTGGTCTATTTATCAATGGGGTTTACAATAGACCACCTGAAGATGTTACAGAATTAGTAAATCTTGGGAATCCCTTTGAAGCAAATCTATATATAGATAAAAAGCCCCTTTCTTTTAATGAATACAAAAGGGTTCTTCATTTAGAAAATGGAATTTTGGAAAGATACGTTTCTAATGAGAAGGTAGAAGTAATTACAAGAAGGTTTGCATCAATGGCAGATAAAAATCTTTTACTTTGGGAAATAGAGATCACTGCAAAGGAAAATGTAGAAATAGAGCTTGATTCATTGATAAATACAGAAAGAAAGATTGGATATGACCATCTTATTAATATATATCAAGATGAAAAATTTTTGATTTTGAAGACGAAGGAATCAAATATTGAAATAGGCTTTCGTTTAGAACATGAAGGAGAAAATTTTAATGAGGAATCTTTGATATTAGAGGAGAGGAAAATTGGGAAAATTTTTCACACCTATTTAGAAAGAGGTAAGAAAGCAAGATTAAAGAAATACATATGGGTAACAGAAAACAGAATAGATGGAGAAAATCCCTTAGAAAGATTAAAGAGGATAGAAAAAGATGTAGAGATAGAGGAGAAACATAAAGAAAAGTGGAAAGCTTTGTGGAATAGAGCGGATATAGAGATAGAAGGGGATGATATCTCCCAGAGGAATATAAGATATGCCATATTTCAACTTTTGCAGATGGCACCATGGCATTCTTCTAAAGTGAGTATACCTGCAAAGGCATTAAGTGGGGAAGGATACAAAGGGCATATCTTTTGGGATAATGAAATTTTTGTTTTTCCCTTCTTTTTATATACATTTCCAGAGATAGCAAGAAATCTTCTTCTTTATAGATATCATTGCATAGAAGGATATAGAAAAAAAGCAAAGGAAGAAGGATATGAGGGGATCAGTATAGCATGGGAGAGTGCGGACACAGGGGAAGAGGAGACACCAAAGTGGGGAAAGGATGCAAAAACAGGAGAGAAAGTAAGAATACTTACAGGAGAGCAAGAGATTCACATTACAGGAGATGTAATGTGGGCATTTTGGCAATATTACTTAGTTACAGGCGATGAAAAATTTCTTTTTGACTATGGAGTAGAAATGTTTATAGAGAGTGCGAGATATTGGGTTTCCAGGGCAAGATACAATTCTTTGAGGGACACATATGAGATATTAAAAGTGATAGGACCTGATGAATTTCATGAAGAAGTAGATAACAATTATTACACAAATTATCTTGCGAGATGGAATCTATTAAAGGCGAAAGAAGTTTTAGAGCTTGTAGAAGTAAAAGATCCTGAGAAAGCAAAGGATATAAAAGAGAGAATAAAATTTAGGGAAGAAGAAAGAAGAATGTGGGAGGAGGTTGCGGAAAAGATATATCTCCCATCACAAGGAAAGTTTATAGAGCAATTTGAAGGGTTTAACAAATTAGAAGAAGTAGACGTGGAAGAGATAAAGAAAAGTGGGAAGCCAGCAGATGCCATATTAGGACATAGTGGAGTAGTAAAGAGTAAAGTAATAAAGCAGGCGGATGTAATTGCTCTATTTTTCCTCTTTTATGATGATTTCCCCACAGATCAAAAGATAATAAATTTTAAATATTATGAACCTTTGACAGTCCATTCTTCTTCTCTTTCACCATCTATGCATGCTGTGGTATCAGCCCGATTAGGGCTTACAGAGTTAGCATATGAATATTTCAAAAAAACATCAGAAATGGATTTATCAGATTTAATGGGAAATACAAAACTTGGTTTACATGCTGCAGCAATAGGTGGGACATGGGAATCCATAGTTTTTGGATTCTTGGGGATAAGAGTAGACGAGAAAGGTTTAAGATTTGATCCTAAACTCCCCAACAATTGGAAAAAATTGAAAATGAATTTACACTATAAAGGAAATATCTTAGAGCTTAATATAAAGAAAGTATAGGAGGCGATTTATTTCGCCTCCTAATCTTTTAAAGCTATTCTTTTTTATGTAAAGAGATTAATTTTTTACAAATATTTATAAAACTCCTTAGGATTTAGCTCTATAGAGTGTGGGAAAATATCATTTAAAAATCTTCTTACATCTACACAAAGGTGGCATTTCCCCACATATCCTTCTTGTTTTTTTAAAACCAAACTTTTCTGCATACTTCATAAGCCCATAGGGACCCTTTTCCACAAGGATTTCTACAAGGGGGAGTTTTTCCAGATCAAAATTATTGTAAAACTCTTCTAAATCCTTTATCTTACCCAAGGAAAGACCTCCACAAAAATATGGTATGTAATTTCCATATAAATCAAAATGGGCATGCTGAGATTCTAAGATCTCAAATCTGCAATTTTCTTCTCTAAAAACCTCTGCAGGATATCTCTTGAATAGGTGCCCTAAATAAAAGCCTGACCTTCCTCCTGGAATTAGGGCATATCCCTCCCAAAATATATATCCAGCTCCAGCTTTGCCATATAGTTCTACCCATTTCTCTAATGGAATTGGATTTTCTATATCTATCTTTGCAAGCTCTTTTATAAAATGATCCATATAGACAATTACATTCTTAGGGCCAAACACTTCTATGGCAACCTCAATAGCAAGGAGAGTTCTCTTCAAGGGAATTTTCTCCGCATGAAAGGGAGAACAGCTAATAAATATCTTGGGGAGCCCTTCAGATTTTAATAGGGAAAACTTTTCATAAACATCATTTTTATCTATACACCAGCTTGCATTTGTCTCAACATAACCCATATATACACCAAGCTCATGGGCTCTCTTTACTGCATAAAGAAGTAGGGGAAAATTCAAGAAGGGCTCTCCCCCTGCAAAGTGAATTCCATGAAAAAGAATATTCTTATTTCTTGGAGGTATGTAATCTTTCCAAATTTTTTTAATCCCTTGAAGAAGGATATCCAAATACTCTTTACTTATAAAATCGGTCCATTCTGGCCCACTTGCATAAAGACAATGCTTACATCTTGATGAACATTTATAAGTTAGTATTATTCCTGCAGAATCTATAGGATACAGCATACTTTCCCCCTTTGAAATAATGTCAATTGTGTTATTACTGATCTGGGCAAATAGGTATGGATAAATGATGTATAAGGGAAAGGATCTTTTTCCCCTTTATGGCTTGTTTATTAAGAATTTATCTCTATTTGTCAAGGGTGGTAACTATGTACATATCAATTGTCTTTCCAGGTGTTCTCACAATTGAAATAATTTTATAAAATGTTATAATTATGTATGGGATAATAAAAACTTAGAGTTTCATGGTTAATACCCTAAAAAGGGGAGGGATTAAGTATGAAAAAAATTTTTAAATTTTTATCCTTTTTAACCCTCTTAACTTTATTATTCCTTATAGCTGGATGTGCTCCACCATATCGAGCAGTTGTTACATACAAGGTACGTCCTGAGGTTGATATAGGAATTAGGAGAATTGCCATTATTCCATTAGATGAGCAGTACAGTAGAAAAATATCAAACATGCTTATTTCAAGTCTATCAGAGATGAAGTATTTTGAAATTTTAGAAAGGCAAAAACTTGATGCTATTCTTCAGGAGATGAGGCTTTCTTCATGGGGATTGGTAGATATTGAAAAGGCTGTAGAATTTGGAAAGCTTGCAGGAGTAGAAGGTATAGTATTAGTATCTTTAGACGACTTAAATATAAAAGATGTAAGAGGTGAAGAATTATATTATATCCCAAGTAAGAAATATAGTGATGTTACTTATAGAGTAATAGTTCCTACTATAACTCGTCAGGCTTATTTAAGCTGTTCCTTTAGAGTTATTTCAGTTGCTACCTCCCAAATTATTGTAAGCAGAACTTTCTCTCAAAAATTTGAAGAAACATACTATCAGGCTCCTTTACTCTATGGTGTTCCTGATGATGAAGTTAAGGATGTAATTTCGAGACTACCTTATGCGGTCCGAAAAAGTGAACCCCCAAAAGCAGAGGGAGAGATTTTTAACGATTTATCCCAGAAAATTGTTACTTCTATTGTAAAAACTATATCTCCATATTTTGTAAAATACATTGTAAATTGGGAGGATCTTAAAGTAAAGGAGCAAGAAAGGATTATTTCTTTATTGAAAGCGGATTTAGTAAAGGATGCTTTGGAAGAAATGCTTAAGTTGAGAAGCGTAATCGAGGCAAAGAAGGATAAAAAGTTATTAGCATCCTACTATTATGACTTGGGGATAATTTATGAAATTTTGGGAGATTTAAATTCTGCAAAGGACTGCTATATGCAGGCACTAAATCTTGATCCAACCAATAATCACATTAATACTGTAAAAAGAATTAACCAATTAATAGAAACTTTAGCTAAGTAATAGAGAACTTTCTAAAATTCCTCAGTAGGGGGGAGTTAGCTTTATTGTAAAAAAGAGATAATTATTTTAAAATTAATACCATGAATGAGGTTTCAAAAGAAAAGCATTTCTATACGGGATTAATTCATTACGGAAGAAGAGAATGGGATAAGGCATTAGAAGCTTTTAATCACGCCTTAAATTTAGATCCTAAATATGTGCCTTCCTACTGGGGAATTGGCTTAGTTTATACTAATATGGAGCGATATGATGAGGCAATAAACATCCTTGAAAAAATAGTTGATTTAGATCCAAGCTCTTTAGGAGTATATTTTTTATTAGGTTTTAATTATTTCAATCTAAATAAATGGGAAAGGGCATTAGAGTTCTTCCAAAAGGTAATAGATTTAAAGAAAGAGAAGAAAGAAGATAGCAGTGTATCTTTAATGATAAATTTTAATGAAGCGGATATATACTATTTTATTGGTTTAGCGTACCTTCATCTTGATAAATGGAGTGAATCCTTAGAGGCACTAAAAGAGGTAGTAAAATTAAAACCAGATCATATAGATGCTTACTATGGGATGGGAGTCGCATCATTAAATCTTAAGAATTGGGATGAAGCCAAAAAATATTTTAGAAAAGTGATAAAATTGGACCCAGATTTTACTCCTGCTTATTATGGCTTAGGTAGAGCTTATCATGAAAGTAAAATGTGGAGAAAAGCTATAGAAAGTTATAATAAAGTGGTGAAAAAGGATCCCGATTTTTTAGATGTATATGTGGATATTGGCATGGTTTATTTAGCAAATGAGAAATTCGATAAAGCAATTAGAATGTTCAAAAAGGTTTTAAAAAGGGATCCAAAAAATGGACCTGCCCACTATGGCTTGGGAATTGCATATTTTGAGCTGAAAAGTTGGATAGATGGCTTTTCAGAATTAATAACCCTATACAAAATTAACAAAAAATTAGCGGAAGCTCTTTTGGGATTTTCAATTTTTAAAATGTAATAAGAATTTCTCCCTGATCTGTAATCATTTTTAATCACCCCCAATCATAAGCACAATTCTTCCTTTCTTGCTTATCTTTAACCTCAATCTTAATATCTCAATTATTCTTAAGGCAAAATTTATGAAGCTTATTATTCCTCTCTTTAATTCCTCTTTTAATAACTTTATTCTATGCTCTCCCTTCTCTATTTTTGATGTTAAGTAAATAACTAACAATGCTCCCATAAATACT
>NIRF01000023.1 GCA_002878375.1 Dictyoglomus sp. NZ13-RE01 | reverse complement strand
CCTCCCCTTAAGGGGAGGGGGACTTTTAACTTCTACTTTCTTCCAGTAGACTTCAAATAGGGAAGTACATATTTGAAGTTAGGCCAGTGATGATAGACAATTTGATAAGAATTCTCTGCTGTAGGATAGTTAGTCCAATAGTATTCATCCAAGCTAATTACTCCAGGATATGTAAAGGTAGGTATTGTAGGCATTTCTCTTACTAAAATCTTCAATCCTTCAAATCCTAAGTTTTTATTCTCTACACTATCCCAAGCTACTTTTTCCATTGCTTCTATAATTTTATCTAACTCTGGAGAGGACCACCTTGAGTCATGACCAGGATTTGTTTCTCCTAAAGGTCTCATATATTGTGAATGGAAAGATGATAGTGTTCTGTAAAGATCTGGATGACCACCCCATGGTTCTGTTGCTGGCCATGTTCCCGCAGTACATACTTCATATTCTCCCCTATCTACAATAACTCCTGCATTTTCTAAATTTACAATTTCTACTTCAATACCAAATCTTCTCCATTGTTGAGCAGCTGCAACAGCATTTCTAAACATAGGATGAGCAGGGCTTATATGGGAAACAATAGTCATCTTCCAAGGCTTACCGTCAGGTAGTAACCACTTCCCATCCTTATCCCTCTTAAATCCATGCTTCATGAGTAATTTCTCTGCTACGTCTGGTGCATATTTCCACCATCCATATCCAAATATTTCTTTGATTTCTGAGGGTTCTGTTGGTACCTTATATCCTCTTTTTCTTGCATATTCAGCTAATCTTAGTGCTGCATCAGGATCGTATGGCTTGAAGGGGTTTCCTTCCACCTCTATAGTGAAGCTTCTTAACCAGCTTTCTAATGGTTTATAGTACCATTTAAGGTAAGCTGGGGTAGATGGTATATGAAGAACTCCCATAGTTGCTGCACCATCAAAGGCTACTCCAATATAATCTGCAATATCTATTGCAAGAGCCAAAGCCCATCTTACATCTTTATTGTTATATGGGAATTTTACTGTATTAAAAGTAATTCCTGTTATACATGGATCGTTATTTACTACCCATGGATATTCCTTTCTATATCCTCTTACATATTTGTTAGCTGCAAATGCAGATCTTAATGCTTCCATATTCAAATCTGCTACATCTAATTGATGATTCCCTATTGCAAGAACTTTTTTCTCTGGAGGTCCATAGTAAATATAAAGTACATATTTAGGTTGAGGCATTCCAAATAGTTTTCCTGTAGGAGTTCTTTGCCAATCTTCTCTTCTTTCCCACAAAGTCCAGTATCCACCTGGATCATAACTCTTTAATATATATGGTCCAGAGGCCACAGGAGGATTAAACTCAAAACTTACAGGATCTTTAACTTTTTCAAAAATATGTTTAGGCAAAGGTCTCCATGCACCCCATCTGTCTAAGAAATATGCATGAAATCTTGCATTAGGTTTCTTAAGATCGAAAACTACAGTATATTTATCTGTTTTGTATACTCTATTGACATAAGTTACAAACTGTGGATTATACCCCATATCTGGATTTTTCATCGTCAATTGAATGCCAAATACTACATCATCTGCGGTAAATTCTACTCCATCACTCCAATAACATCCTTTCCTCAGCTTTATAATCATTTTTGTAAAATCTTTATTGTAAATTGGCTTCTCCTCTGCTAAAGCGTTTATAACCTTTCCTGTTGCAGGATCAACCATCCATAAAGGTTCTAACATTAGTTGTTGAATACCACGATCTGGAGATCTCCATGTTGCAGCCCATGTATTAAAATTATCTGGTACTACAGCTCTTCCACTTAAAATATCTACAATTAATGTTTCACTTCTCGGTATCTCTGGAGCAAGTTGAGTATATCCAACTTGAGACAAGCTAAATAGTGCTAAAAGAATAACTAAAATCAACCACCCAACTTTTTTCATTCTCTTCCCTCCCTAATATTTTTTGAGGAAAAATTTTGTAAATGGAATTTTCATTATATTTTTTAACCTCCTCACCTCCTTTCACAACTATTTTCGCAATCGTTTTGTGTATATAATTATACCATAATTAGAGGAAAAATCATTACTAATATTTTTATAATTCTTGAAATTTTAAAATATTCAAAAATTATCCCACATCAAAAAATGCCCTTAATCTTATATCCTCTGAAGAACTTCCTATCATAATCTCATATCTTCCAGGTTCAACAACAAAATTTAAATTTCTATCATAAAATCCTAATTCTTCTTCCGTGAGTTTGAGAGTAACTGTCTTTTTCTCCCCTTTCTTTAAGCTTATTCTCTTAAATCCCTTCAATTCTTTAACTGGTCGAGCAACCTGAGAATATTCTTTTCTTAAATAAAGCTGAGCCACTTCATCGCCATCAAATTTACCTATATTCTCAATATCAAAACTTACCTCTAACACTCCATCTATAGGTACTTTCTCTTTTGATAGTCTCAAATTACTATATTTAAATTTAGTGTAGCTTAAACCATATCCAAACTCGAATAAGGCTTGTCTCCCTCTTAAGTCACAATAATCATCAACCCTACCTGTAGGTCTATGATTATAATAAAGTGGTAATTGTCCAACATGTTTTGGAAAAGTTATTGTTAATTTTCCTCCAGGAGTATAATCACCAAATAAAACATCAGCTATTGCATTACCGCCTTCTTCACCAGGATACCATGCTTCTAATACAGCTTTAACATCATTTATCCACTTTGTCATTGTAATAGCACTTCCATTTATTAAAACAACTATTACAGGTATACCTGTTGCACAAATTGCCTTTATTAAATCTTCCTGAACGCCTGGAAGATCAAGATTATGTCTGTCCCTCTGTTCACCTTGAGTTTCAGGCACCGAATCTCCCATAAAAAGAATCGCAACGTCACACTTTTCAGCAATTTTTATTGCTTCTTCAAAGCCTTTCTTTGAATCTCCTATTAGCTCGCAACCTTGTGCATAATATACTTCTGTACTTTTTGAAACCTTGTTCTTTATTCCTTCAAGAGGAGTAACAATTTTTACACCATAACCACTATACCCCCCCATCCTTGGAATATCCGCATTTGGTCCTATTACTGCTATTTTCTTAATGTTTTTATCCAAAGGTAAAATATCACTATCATTCTTTAAAAGAACTATAGATTCACGCGCAATTTTTAGGGCTAACTCTCTATGGGCTGGATGATCATTTATCTTCTCAGCATAATCTGGATCTACATAAGGATCATCAAAGAGTCCAAGCCAGAACTTTACTCTTAAGACTCTTCTCACCGCATTATCTAATACTTCTTGATTAAGCTTTCCTTGTTTTACAAGATTGACAATATTCTCAAAGCAATCTGAGTCGGGCAATTCAACATCAAGTCCTGCTTCTAAAGCAAGTTTTGCTGCTTCTTCTTTACTCGAAGCAACTCTATGTTTAGTAATAAGATGGGTTACTGCCATATAATCAGAAACTACATACCCTTTAAATCCCCATTCATTTCGCAGAACATCCGTAAGCAACCATTTATTTGCAGTACAAGGAACACCATCAATTGAATTGTATGCAGACATTATGGACATAGCTCCAGCTTTCTCTACAGCAGCCTTGAAAGTTTGAAAATAAACTTCTCTCAGTAATCTTTCACTAAAGTGTATTGGATAACTATCCCTTCCACCATCGCCCACAAAATTTGCTGCATAATGTTTTGGCGTAGCTGCAACTTTTTGCGATTGTAAACCCTCAATAAAAGCTACAGCAAATTTTGATGCCAAATAAGGGTCCTCACCATAAGTTTCTTCTGTTCTTCCACATCTTGGATCTCTGGCTATATTTATTGTTGGCGAGAGTGCCTGATGAATTCCCCTTGCTCTTGTCTCTTTCCCTATAGCTACAGCCATTTCTCTTATTAACTCAGGGTCCCATGTACAACTCATTGCTATTGCTTGAGGAAATATTGTTGAACCTTTTGCCATACATCCATGCAAACATTCATCATGTATTAAGATAGGTATTTTTAATCGAGAATTTTCAAGTACATATTTTTGAATCTTATTAGCAAATTCAGCACTTTCTCTTGGAGAAAAATCACGAAGGACACAAGCAAATTGGCCAATTGGAATCTTTTGTTCTCCTTCTAAAGCTTTTAGCCAACTATTTTTTACTAAATTTCTTGAAATTATGTTATGAATTTCAGGTCTACGAAAGACACTCTCAAATACCGCATTAAATATCGAGTTATTAAAATCGTTTAATTGTTCTTCATTTAAGTCTTCTAATGGTAAATTTTCAACAAAATCAACAATTGTCTTCCAAAAGGCGAATATACGTGATTTCAGTTGGGCTGCTTTCTCTTCGAGAGTCATTTTGGATAGGAGATCTTCAACTCTTTCCTCAATTGATAAACTTTTATCAAGGTATTTATCTCCCATTATTCTCCTCCTCTCTAATTTTTTGATTTTTTTATTTACTTAAATCAATTCATAACCATTTACGCAATCGTTTTGTAATAATATATCATACTTGAAGAAAATGTCAATAGAAAAAGTCTTCTTTTAAGTATTGTTTTTCCAAAAAGTTAGTTGTAAAATTTGAAATTAATTTTATGATGGAGGAATGGGATGAAAATAAAAGTTAGTATATTAGGAGCAACAGGATACACTGGGGTAGAATTAGTAAGAATTCTTTTAAATCATAAGCATGTTGAAATTGTAAATTTAACAAGTCAAAGTTATGTAGGTAAAGCATACTGGGAAGTTTACCCTCACTTTTTCAAACATATAGATAAAATTTGTGTGGAAGATGATGTTGATAATTTAATAAATTCATCAGATTGTATCTTTACAGCTCTTCCTCATGGAAATGTAATGCATATAGCAGAAAAGATAATAAATGCTAATAAAGTATTGATAGACTTAGGAGCAGATTTTCGATTAAAAAACCCAAAGGTTTATGAAGAATGGTATAAAATTCAACATTTGGCAAAAGACTTAATTAAAAAGGCTGTTTATGGTCTTCCTGAATTACACAGGGATGAGATTAGAAACGCAAAATTAGTAGCAAATCCTGGTTGTTATCCTACAAGTATAATACTTGCCCTTGCTCCTGCAATAAGAAATGATATTATTAAGCCAGAAAGTATAATCATTGATTCTAAATCTGGAGTATCAGGAGCAGGAAGGTCTGCAAGAGTGGAATATTTATTCTGTGAAGTCAATGAAAATATAAAAGCATATAGTGTTCCTAATCATAGACACATTCCAGAAATTGAACAGGAGTTAAGTCTTTTAGCTGAAAGGGAGATAAGGATAACTTTCACTCCGCATCTCATACCTATGAACCGGGGAATATTAAGTACTATTTATACCGAATTAAAATCAAATATATCCCAGGACGAAATAAGAGAAATCTATGAAGAATTTTATCAAAGAGAGAAATTTATTAGATTACTTCCTCCTGGCATTCTTCCCTCAACAAAAAATGTCTCTGGTACAAACTACTGCGATATAAATATTGTTAAAGATGAAAGAACTAATAGATTAATAATCCTTTCTGCTATTGATAATTTAATTAAAGGAGCAGTTGGTCAAGCAGTACAAAATATGAATATAATATTTGGATTTGAAGAAACAGAAGGGCTTATTAACTTAAGTATTTATCCATAAGGGGGGTATAATTTTGGAAAATATAAGCTTACCTAAAGGCTTTCTATTAAGCAGTATAAATTGTGAGATTAAAGAGGGTATTAAGAAAAAAGATCTTGGATTAATCTACTCAGAAGTCCCTGGAAATGCTTTTGGGGTTTTTACTCAAAATAAGGTTAAATCTGCTCCAGTAATTGTATCTATGAATAGAATTAAGAATAAGATAGCACAAGCAATAGTTGTAAATAGTGGAAATGCAAATGCCTGTACAGGAGAACAAGGAATAAAAGATGCCTTAACTATATGTAAGGAAGTAGCAAAGATGTTAAATATTGACGAGAATTTAGTTTTAGTTGCCTCTACAGGCGTTATTGGTAAATATTTACCAATGGATAAAATCCTTCCCAAAATACCAGAGTTAATAAATAATCTTAATAGAGAAGATATCATTGGCTTTGAGTATTCAATTATGACAACAGATAAAAGACCAAAAATAATTAGCACACATTTTGAAATAGGTGGTGAAATTTGCACTATAACAGGTTTTGCAAAGGGATCAGGTATGATTCATCCAAACATGGCAACTATGTTGGCTTTTATTATTTCAGATATAAATATTTCTCAAGATCTTTTGGAATTAGCCTTTAAAGAAGCTATAGAAGATACTTTTAATATGATTAGTGTAGACGGAGATACAAGTACTAACGATACTGTGTTTATAATAGCTAATGGTTTGGCTAAAAATCCAGAGATAAAAGAAAAAGATAAAAATTATGAGAACTTTAAAAATCAGTTAACAAAAGTTTGTGAGTATTTAGCCATAGAAATTGCAAGAGATGGAGAAGGCGCTACCAAATTAATAAATGTCAAAGTTATTAATGCCCCTGATATTAAGACAGCAAAAATTCTGGCAAAAACAGTTGTTTCATCTAATTTGGTAAAAACTGCTATATATGGAGAAGATGCAAATTGGGGAAGAATCATGTGTGCTTTAGGATACGCTAATTGTAACTATGATCCCTCAAAAGCAGACATTTATTTGGGAGATATTTTAGTCGCTAAGGATGGCATATATTTTCACTTTGATGAGGATAGTGCTAAAAAAGAATTATCAAAATCAGAAATTACAATAACTATAGATTTAAAAGATGGTAACTTCTCTGCACAAGCTTGGGGCTGTGATCTCACAGAAGAGTATATTCAGATCAATGCCAAATATAGAACTTAAGGGGTGTTAAGTAATCATGAAAGAAGATTATAGAGAGAGAGCAAAGATATTAATAACAGCACTTCCATATATCCAGAAATTTTATGGAAAGACCATTGTAATAAAGTACGGTGGACATGCTATGTTGAATGAAGAGTTAAAGAAAACAGTACTTTCAGATATAGTTCTAATGAAGTTTGTGGGAATAAAACCAGTAATTGTCCATGGTGGAGGTCCTGAAATAAATGAACTTTCTAAAAAATTGGGATTAAAGCCCAAGTTTGTTGGGGGTCTTAGGGTTACAGATGAAGAAACAATAGAAATAGTTGAAATGGTTCTTGCGGGAAAGTTAAATAAAGAAATAGTAAGCTTAATAAATAGAATTGGAGGAAAGGCTTGCGGTATATCCGGAATTGATGGTATGTTGTTCAATGTAGTAAAAAAGACAAGCTTTGTTAAAAATACTAATGGTGAATTGGAAGAAGTAGATCTTGGATACGTGGGCGAAATAAAATCGGTAAATCCTGAAATCATCAATTTGTTAACAAACGAAGATTTCATTCCAGTTATATCTCCATTAGGTTTAGGAGAGGATGGAAAAATTTATAATATAAATGCAGATGATGCAGCGGGAAAGCTTGCAACAGCTTTAAAGGCAGAAAAACTAATATTACTCACAGATGTAGAGGGAGTACTGAGAGATATAAATGATAAATCAACCTTAATATCTGTTTTAACTATTGATATGGCTAAAAAACTGCTTTCTGAAAATGTTATTGAAGGAGGGATGATTCCCAAAATAGAATGCTGTATAAGTGCAGTAGAGGGAGGTGTAAAATCCGCCCATATAATTGATGGTAGGGTTCCTCACTCTCTACTATTAGAAATGTTTACTGACGAAGGCATAGGTACCATGATTATTAGTTAGGAGGAAAGGATAATGGGAAATAAAGAGATAATTGAATTATCAGATAAATATGTGATGAATACTTATAATAGATACAAGATAGCAATAGTAAAAGGAAAAGGGGCAAAAGTATGGGATGCAGATGGAAAAGAGTACTTAGACTTTGTTGCTGGAATTGCAGTATGCTCTTTAGGACATTCTAACGAAGAGCTTATTAATGGTATCAAGGAACAATTGGATAAATTAATGCATATATCAAACTTATATTATATAGAACCACAAGCCCATTTAGCAAAGCTGATTGTAGAACACTCTTGTGGTGATAAGGTTTTCTTCTGCAATAGTGGCGCTGAGGCTAATGAGGCAGCTATTAAATTAGCAAGAAAATATGGAAAAATTCATGGTGGTCCAGAAAAGTATGAAATAATAACAGCCCTAAAATCTTTTCATGGTAGAACCCTTGCTACTTTAACCGCAACTGGACAACCCAAGTATCAAAAGAATTTCGAGCCATTAGTTCCAGGTTTTACATATGTACCTTTTAATGATGTATATGCATTAAAGGAAAAGGTAAGTGAAAAAACATGTGCCATCTTATTAGAACCTATTCAGGGAGAGGGAGGAGTAAATCCAGCAACAAAGGATTTCTTAAAAACAGCAAGAGAATTATGTGACAAATATAATGCTCTACTTATTTTTGATGAGGTACAAACAGGTATAGGAAGAACAGGTAAATTCCTTGCATACGAACATTATGACGTTGAGCCAGATATATTTACATTGGCAAAAGCATTAGGAGGAGGTTTCCCTATCGGTGCTATGGTGGCTAATAAAAAATGTTCCAATGTTTTTACTCCAGGAGATCACGCTTCAACCTTTGGAGGTAATCCATTAGCCTGCTCAGCAGGTATCGCAGTAATAAACTATATTTTCAAAAACAATATATTACAGAATGTAGAAAGAGTAGGAAACTACTTTAAAGAAAAATTTGTAAAACTTCAGGAAAAGTACCCGTTTATAAAAGAAGTAAGAGGGATAGGATTGATGCTTGGAATGGAATTAGAAATTGAAGCAAGACCTGTAGTTGAAAAAGCCTTAAACGAAGGTTTATTAATAAACGCAGTAGGAGAAAAAATACTAAGATTTGTTCCTCCATTAATCATTACTGAAAAAGAAGTTGATGAGGCTATAGAAATATTAAATAGAATTTTTCAAAAAATTTAATTAATGTCTCTCTATCTCTATGAGGTATCTACCTCTTTTTGTCTCTGTTATGGATATTACTTTAAAATATCCATAGCTCCTGACAAAAACTATATCTCCTTCTTTGATCTCATAATGTGGATAATCAACTTTTTTGTTGTTTACTGTCACTGCTCCATTTTTTATAATTTGTTGAACCCTTGATCTTGGAATATTAAGAGCAAAGCTTGTTATTGCATCAAGCCTTAAAGATGCCTCCGTAGTTTTTAGCATTTTAGCTCTTTTTGGAGGTGATAGAGAGTCAAGAGTTAAACTAAAGTATGCTATGTTTGAACTATTAAATATATCAATCAATCTTACTTCTATCTCTTTTGCAGATATAAATTGAATTCTATTTTCTCCTATCTCCCAAATATCCCCTAATTTTCCCTCATCTATACCAATTTTTATTAATTCTTCTTTAAAACCTTTTGGAGTTTGCTTTTGAGGAAAACTTATCTCAAATGCTGAAAAATATTTGTCAAAATCTATATATTCCAGTAATTCTTTGCTGTCAGATATGAAACCTCTTCTTCTTTCTGCTAAGTCATAACCACCAAATAATAAAACAAACAAATTAGAATATTTGTAACTTAGCTCCTGAAAATAATGATAATCTTCAGGAGATAAAAAGTCTGTGACTATTAAACCTCCTTTTTGATCCACTTTTTTAAAGAGCTCTTCTAAATCTTCTATGCTTCTTGGCATATAACATATTTTACCATAAAATAAATAAAAAACTGATGAAAGAGAGGAGAAAGATGATAAAGGTTGGAGTATTAATTGGAATTAAATCTTCTGAGAGTGAAATTGCTCAAAGAACAGCTAAAAATGTGATCTCAGCCTTGGAATACAAAGGCTATAACGTAGTTCCAATACCTATAGATGAAAATTTAGTTGAAAATTTAAAAAGAGAAAAAATTAACGTCGCCTTTATATCCGCTCATGGTATTTTTGGAGAGGATGGAACAGTACAAGGACTTTTAGAACTCCTTGGAATACCATATATTGGTTCAGGAGTGCTAGCAAGTGCTTTAGCAATGAACAAAATCATGAGCAAAAAAATATTTACCTATGAAAACATTCCAACTCCCAAATGGCTATATTTACACAAAAGAGATTTGGAGGAAAAAGATTTAGAAAGCATCAAATATTTAGTTAGGGAGCTTAAATTTCCTTTAGCAATAAAACCTGCATCTCAGGGCTCTACAATCGGATTTACGAAATTAGAAAGGGAGGAAGAGTTAAAAAGTGCATTAGAATATGCTTTTCAGTATGATAACGAAGTTGTTATTGAAGAGTTCATTTACGGAAAAGAAATAACTGCAAGCATATTTGATACTAAAAAAACCATATGTTTTCCACTAATAGAAATAATTCCAAAGTCACAAACAGGTCTTTACGACTACACAGCTAAATATACGCCTGGTATGAGTGCTCACATAATACCTGCAAGATTAGAAAATGATATATATTTAAAGGCTCAAGACTTAGGAATTAAAGCCCATAAAGCTCTTGGATGTAGACATTTTTCAAGAGTTGATATGATTGTAGAACATGAAACAAATAATATTTACGTATTAGAAGTAAACACTATTCCTGGCATGACCTCTACAAGTCTCTACCCCGAAGCTGCTAAAGCTTACGGGATAGAGTTTCCTGACCTTTTAAGCATGTTAATTGATCATGTCTTAGGAAGGGAGTGAACTAAATTTTTCACCTCTACTTTCTTTTTTCTAATATCTTAACCCAAAACCAAAAGGAAAAATAGCCTTATCATCATTTTTTAGCTTCCAAGAAAAGGAGAGTTTACCCTCAAAATTATACTCTCCCAATAAAACATCAGTTACACCTTCTCCCTCTGTACCTGGAAGCCATGCAGAAACCAAGGCAGAAGAATTTTCTAATATATCTTTTAAATCTACAGGTCTTCCTATGATAAGTATAGTTACAATCTTTGGTTTTCGCTTAATTAACTGGTTAAATAAAAATAAATCTTCTTCATCTATTTGAGGAGTAACTCTATCCCCATAAAACTCTGCATATGGACTTTCTCCAATAACAACAATACATAAATCATCTTTCTTTATTTTTTTAAGATCTTCTATATCCTTTATAAAAATTATTTCTGAACTTTTAGACAATTTCCTCTTAAAAGCCTGTAAAATAGTTGTTCCTGGCATAATATTCCCCTTAATTCCCTGCTATGATAAAGTCCAACCTCCACATTGGGCTCCTATGTCATCCGCTTTTTCACCTACAATAAATATTTTCTTTATATTCTTAGAAAGAGGTAAAACCCCATCGTTCTTAAGCAAAACTAAACTTTTTCTAACAGCTTCTTTAGCAACTTCTCTGTGTTCACTACTTCCAATTTCTTTGATAAACTTTTTATTAGCTATAGGCTTATTGAAGAGATTTAATTCAAACTTTACTCTTAAAATTCTCCTAACTGCATCATCTATTCTTTCCAATGTTATTCTCTTTTTTAAAATTGCATTTCTCAGAACTGAAATAAACAATTTATAATTATCAGGGACCATAACCATATCGATACCTGAATTAATTGCAGTAACTACTTTATCCTCATAGCTTCCGTATAATTGATCTGACCTGTAATCAGTTTTTGAAAAGAAAAACCTCCCAGGGTTAGAATTAGATTAGAAAGAGATAACATCCAAACCCCGGGAGGTGAAAACTATGGTCATTAATATTCTACCAGATTTTTCTTTAAGAAAAAAGATAAAAGAAATTTTAATTGTGTTAATAATGAGTTTAATAAAAGAGAAAAAACCATCAATTAGAGCTCTTTCTAAAAAAGCTTT
>NIRF01000022.1 GCA_002878375.1 Dictyoglomus sp. NZ13-RE01 | reverse complement strand
AAGCTTTTTTAGAAAGAGCTCTAATTGATGGTTTTTTCTCTTTTATTAAACTCATTATTAACACAATTAAAATTTCTTTTATCTTTTTTCTTAAAGAAAAATCTGGTAGAATATTAATGACCATAGTTTTCACCTCCCGGGGTTTGGATGTTATCTCTTTCTAATCTAATTCTAACCCTGGGAGGTTTTTCTTTTCAAAAACTGATTACAGGTCAGCCTTTATCATATTGATTATGAATAGATTATATTATATAATTTCCATTAAGGAAGAGCAGGCGAAAAGCCGGGCCTTTTTGGCAGTAAGCAAATAGCTTACGGGACTTCCTGCATAACAAGCAGGAATTTTTTATTTCAGGAGGTTTTAATATGGGATTTAATGCCTGGCTTTTTGAAAAAATTTCAAAAAAATATAGTTGGAATAGAAAAGATATAGGATATCTTGAAGGATGGGTAAGTATAATTGGTAATTTCATTTTATTTTTATTCAAGTTTTTAGCCGGATTATATATTAACAGTATAGCCTTAATTGCAGATGCCTTCCATTCTCTATCGGACGTATTAACATCAATTGTTGTAATTCTTGGATTTAAATTAGGTAGTAAACCTGCAGATGAAAATCATCCCTTTGGACATGGCAGAATAGAACAAATTGCAACATTAATAATTGCCTTTATGTTAATAGTTGTTGCTTATGATTTAGGAAAAAATTCCTTTGAAAGAATTTTAAATCCCAAAATAGTATCATTTAATCTTGTTATTTTTATATTAATGCTCATTTCTTCTCTATTTAAAGAGTGGATGGCAAGATTTTCCATTTTCCTTGGCAAAAAAATAAATTCCTCTACCTTGATAGCTGACGCCTGGCATCATAGAAGTGATGCAGTAGCAGGAATTTTAGTTAGTATTGGATTAATAGGAATGAAATATAAAATTTTTGTATTAGATGGAATTATGGGGCTTTTTGTATCGCTATTATTAGTTTGGGTAAGTATAGACTTAATAAAGTCATCCTCAAGCTTTTTAATAGGAGAAGCACCAAGTTCTGAACTGATACAAAAAGTAGAAGAAACAATTAGTTCTATTCCTGGAGTCCTCAATTTTCATGATATATCAGTTCATGATTATCAAAGTAATAAAGTAATTACTTTGCATATAGAAGTAGATAATAAGCTATCTGCAAAAGAGGCTCATGACATAGCTTTAAAGGTACAAGATAGCTTAAAAAACTTATCAGATTTTTCTCAGGTAGTTGTTCATATTGATCCTATTGGAGAAAGGGAGGATTAGTCCTCCCTACTTATATAATGAAACAAATCTTTTTATAGACCTATCATATGTTTTTTCTACATCCTTTGGGAAATAACAGGCAGGTAGTTCGCCATGGCTCCTGTGATATGCTAAACATTCACAACAAATACCTTTTCTGGGACATGGCTCATAGGTACAATTACACATCTTCAAATTACTCTGCAAGTTGCACTCCGCCATACTTCTACCTCCCACAAAGCTTTATTTTTGAAAAACAAAACCTTATAATTATATCATTATGATAAAAGAATTTGCCTTTCAATGGCATATTACTGATTTATGTAATTTAAGATGTAAACATTGCTATCAGGAAAATTTTAGTAAAGAAAGAGATTTAAGTCCTGATATTCTACGAATTATTTTATCTGACATTGAAAATACATTAAAAAGCTTAGACTTTGATAGTCTATCCATAAACATTACAGGAGGAGAACCTCTCATATCACCGTTATTCTATCCACTTTTAGAAGTCATGGAAGAAAGTAAATTAATAAATACAGTAAATATTATCACAAACGGTATATTCTTAAAAAATCACTTCGATAAAATTATAAAATTTAAAAAAATAAATGAGATTAAAGTATCCTTAGAGGGAGCTACAGAAAGAACGAATGACTACATCAGAGGCAAAGGAAACTTTAAAATAGTTTTAGAGAATATCAATTATATAAGAGAAAAATTCCCAGAATTCAAAAATTTAGTACTCATGCTTACCTTAGCCAAATATAATTACAAGGAAGTAAAGGATATTTATTATTTAGCAAAAAGCTTAGACATAAAAGGAATAATATTAGAAAGATTCATCCCACTTGGAGAAGGTAAAAACATAAAGGATATGACATTAGGTAATTTAGAGTGGTATGAAGTTGTTTCGCAAATAGCGGATTTAGAAAAAGTCTCAATAAGAGATTTACTACCCTACAAAGCTTTTTACGTGGATTTTGCAGAAAATACAACTTATGGAGCTCTTTGTAACATAGGTGATGAATCTATGGCATTAATGCCTAATGGTGATGTCTATCCATGTAGGAGGCTTCCTATTATTATAGGTAATCTATTACATGAAAGGTTCATTGATGTCTATTACAAACTTAAAAAATTTAGAGAGGAAATTACAAAAGATAAATTAAAGGGTATTTGTCATTTATGCCCTATAGAGGACTGCATAGGTTGTAGAGCCTTAGCTTACGCATTAACAGGTGACTTATATGAGGAAGATTTCCAATGTTGGAAAATTTAGCCCTACCCAATAGGGTAGGGCTTTTTTTATTCTATTTTGGTCTCTGGAATAAGAGCTTTGAGAAGGGGAACTAACCAAGCCTTATTTCGAGGATCATATATTCCAAAACTGGAACAAAATTCCCAATAACTCCAAGCAATACCTCTCTTTTCAGCAGATCTTGCGACAAAAGATGTCCATCTTACCCGGGATTCTAAATCTGCCTTTGAGTATGCTCCAAATTCTCCCATATACAAAGGTACATTACCGTGCTCTTTTGCCCAATCTACAGCAATATCAAGCTCGAATTCTACAGTTCTTTTTTCTTTATCGGTACCCATCCATTTTACCCCAACAGGTGGAGCAGGGTTTACCCATTCAGCCCCTTGATGGGTAAATTGGAAGGGATTGTAATAATGGAATGTGACAATTAAGTTCTTATCATCCAATGGAATTTCGAGCTCCTTTAGTTTATAAAGATTGTTCCATTCTGTAGGTCCAACTATTATCTTCCTTGTAGGATTAGTCTTTCTTATAATCTTTATTGTCTCTTTTAGATATTGGTTCCACAGTTTACTTGTTAAATTTTGGCAAGGTTCATTAAGAAGTTCAAAGTATAACATGTCAGGATAATCTTTATAATGTTCTGCAATCTGTTCCCAAAGCCTTAAAAATCTCTCCTTATGTTTTTCAGGATCTTGCATAATCTCTTCATAATGGTGAATATTTACAATTATGTATAAGTTATTCTTAAAAGCCTCATTTATAAGGTGGTCTACCCTATCAAATATATACTGATTTATTTTATATGGCGGTTTATAATCAGCATAGGCATTCCATCGCACGGGAAGTCTTACATGATCAAAACCAGCCTCTTTAATTAGTTTAAAATATTCATCTTTTATAACAGTCCCCCACTGACCTTCAAAGGGAGCTTCTAAAGCATTTCCCAAGTTTACGCCACGTGCAATAGGTAAAGGATTATTTTCCATAGCAAAATTCCTCCCAATTAAAATTAATAAAAGCACTACCAAAATTTTCCCATATTTCATTCTTACCACCTCACTTTAAAAACTCTATCCTAATAGCTATATCCCTTTCAAAGTTAGGTACTTCTATATTAGCAATGTTATCCTTTACTTCTATTATTTCCTCTTTAATACTCTTTGAATTATAAGTATCCCAATATATTACTTTATATGTGCCATTATTTAAATTATCCAGCTTTAGAAGGAAATTAGGTCCAGTCAATAAAATTTTAGGAATATCCTTTTTGTAATTGTATATAACGTTATTATCATAGAGCCATATTAAAGTATTTTTCTCGCCTTTTAATCCTATCAATCTAATATCTCTATCGGTATTAACAAATTTATAAGATTCTATAGTTTTAAAATTCTCCTTCGGGAAATTAACACCACTTATAAAATCTGACAAGGCTTTATAATGAAAGTATAAATTGTCAGGATGAATATGATTATCCCACCACCAAGACATTGCAGAGCCTGCATATCCCGAAAGTAAGGTAGTCCAAATAGCATTATGAATAGCAAAACCTTTAGGATCTAAATAAGGATCCCTTCCTCCTGCATCCAAACCAAATTCTCCAACGATATGAGGCTTTTTATATTCTGATTTAAAATTGAATAACCCTATCAAATACTTAATGTAATTACTACCTTGATATATATGGGTTTGCACAAAATCAATTCCAGAAAGACTGTCAATCTCAGGTTTTCCAGAGGATCCAGAAAAGCTTGTAGTAACAAGATGTTTCCATGGATCAACAGACTTCAAATAATTTGACATCTTACTATGCCAATCTTTTACTAATTCAGGTATATAAGCAGATGGAGAAATAATATCAATCTCATTCCAAAATTCCCAAGCAAAAACATTAGTTGAATATCCATACCTTGAAACAAGATATCTTATCTTATTCCTATATAATCTTTGCATTTCCTCGTTTGACCAAAATTCTTTTGGTTCCTTGAGAATACCTCCATTTTGTATATAATGGGGGGTTGATTCCCACATTCCATAGGCTTCTTCCTTTCTATATCTTAATTCATTATAACTATCAAAACATAGCATAATATAAAAGCCCATCTTTTCCGCATAATTTAGTAGATAATCTAATCTCCAAGAGTTTTTTAAATCGTACTCTCTAATTGAGCTTCTTTCTATGGCAAAAGTAGTCCAGGAGGGTCCCAACCAAACTCTAAAATAGTTACACCCAACCTTGGCATATTCAGGGAGCCAAGTTTCATAGTCAAAAGTGCCACGTCCCCCAGCCCAGCAAATATTTGCTCCTATAGGAATGAAGGGATCACCATTTTCAAACTCAAAATATCTAAAGTCACTACTACTTACCCTTATGTATCCTGACTTCTTAGAATCCAAAGAAGTAAATGAATATAGATCAGATTTAACAACATTATTTGTTTTGTCCTTTGCTATAATGTAAAATTTATAATTTCCAACCTTCGTTGGAGAGAATCTTACTCTAAAATGTGGTTTCCCAACAGGATTTAAAATTTCTACGTTATTTTGAATTTTTCTTTCATAATCTTGATAGAAAAAGGCAGGTACTTTTATTTCGTTACCATCTGGATCGATAAAAATACAATTAATATCTATTTCCTCAGGATCAAACGGATTATTGTACTTGCCTTGTAAATCTAATATTATTTCAAACAAGCCATATTTTTCTACCTTGTCTCTTAGTATTTTAATACCATTAATTTTTAAAGGACGGTTATCAGCATAATCACTT
Organism: Dictyoglomus sp. NZ13-RE01; assembly: GCA_002878375.1. Taxonomy (NCBI): domain Bacteria; kingdom Pseudomonadati; phylum Dictyoglomota; class Dictyoglomia; order Dictyoglomales; family Dictyoglomaceae; genus Dictyoglomus; species Dictyoglomus sp. NZ13-RE01. Next base: position 7,322 of record NIRF01000022.1, on the reverse strand, counting down.
ACATATACTGGAGTTTGGGATACCCCAGTACATATTATTAAAACTAATAAAACAAATATTAATTGGAGAATCTTTAAAGACATTTAAAACCTCCTAATACAAATAGCAAGCTACAAAATGCCCTTTTGAAACCTCCTTAAATTCAGGCTCCTCTTTTCTACATTTATCCATAACAAATTCACATCTTGTCTGGAATCTACATCCTGGAGGAAGATCAATAGGTGACGGTATTTCCCCTTTTAGTGCTGGGAATCTTTTTTGTCTTTCTCCATCTTTAGGCATCTTGGGGACAGATGCTAATAAAGCTTTTGTATAAGGATGCAATGGATTATCATACAGCTCGTCCTTTGGCGCCAGCTCTACAATCTTCCCCAAGTACATAACTGCAACCTTGTCGGACAAGTATTTAACAACTGCTAAGTCATGGGAAATAAATAAATATGATATTTCAAATTCCCTCTTTAATATATGAAGTAGAGAAATAATCTGGGCTTGAATGGAAACATCCAAAGATGATACAGGCTCATCACAAACAATAAATTTTGGGTTCAAAGCCAATGCTCTTGCAATTCCTACTCTTTGTTGTTGCCCTCCTGAAAACTCATGAGGAAAAGAATCAATAAATTCTCTACCAATACCTACAATATCTAAAAGTTCCATTACCTTTTCTCTTCTTTGCTGAGGTGTTCCTATATTATGAATAATAAGAGCATCCTCAATTGCCTGACCTATAGTCATTTGTGGATTCAAAGAAGCAAGAGGGTCCTGGAAAATAATCTGCATATATTGTCTTTTTAATCTCAACTCTTCTGGACTTAACCTTCTTAAATTCACTCCTTCAAAAATTATATCCCCATCTGTTGGCTCTAACAGTCTCAATACGGTTCTTCCAAGAGTTGACTTACCAGAACCACTCTCTCCCACAAGCCCTAAGGTTTCCCCATAATTTATAGTAAAAGAGACATCATCAACAGCTTTCAATATTTTTTTACCACGAGGAAAGTATTTTTTTAGATTTATAACTTCAAGAAGAACTTCAGGCATTTAATTTTCCTCCCTTCACTAAATGACATGCTACCATATGTCCCTCTTCTGCCTCTTTTAATTCCGGTTCTACCTCCCTACATATATCTTGAGCATAACTACATCTGGGATGGAACCTACAACCAGAAGGAGGATTGATAAGATTTGGTGGGTTTCCTGGGATAGGTTTTAAAGCTCCTTCTTTTTTGGAAAGATCCAATGTAGAATTTATCAAGCCAATAGTATAAGGATGTAGTGGATTTCTAATGAATCTATCAATAGGTGCATATTCCATAACCTTCCCTGCATACATAACCATAATAGAATCACAGAAATTCATTGCTAAAGTTATATCATGGGTAATTAAAATAACACTCATATTAAACTCTTCTTTCATATCCTGCATAAGATTCAAAATCTGAGCCCTAATAGTTACATCAAGAGCAGTTGTTGGCTCATCAGCAATTACTAACTTAGGATTACAGGCAAGTGCCATAGCAATCATAACTCTTTGTCTCATTCCACCTGAAAATTGGAATGGATAATCAAAGAATCTTGTTTTATGCTCTGGAATACCAACTAATCTTAGGAGTTCCATTGCTCTATCTCTTGCCTCTTTATCAGACATAATGTTATGCCAAAGTAAAGGCTCCATAATCTGTATACCAATCCTCATAATCGGATTTAAAGAGGTCATAGGATCCTGAAATATAATAGATATATCTTTACCTCTTACTTGTCTTAACTCTTCCTTACTCAGTTTTAATAGATCTCTTCCATCAAAAATTGCAGATCCTGATTCAATCCTCCCATTACCTCTTAACAATCTGATCAGTGATAAAACAGAGACCGTTTTACCAGAACCACTTTCTCCCACAATTCCCAAAGTCTCACCATGATTCAAACTATAACTTATACCATCTACAGCTTTAACAACTCCATCATACCTATAGAAATAAGTTCTTAAATTTTCTACCTTTAGTAACTCAGCCATAGTTTTATACCTCACTCCTTGGATTTAATGCATCTCTTAAACCATCACCAAAGAAGGTAAAAGCAAGAAGAGTTAAAGTTAAAAATAAGGTAGGGAATATAGCCAAATGGGGAAGCCCTAAGAAAACTCCCAAACCATAACTTATCATTGCTCCTAAACTTGGCATAGGAGGTCTTACTCCCATTCCAAGTAGTGCCATACCACTTTCTATCCAAATTCCATTTGGAATTCCAAAGGCAACACTAATAACTATTGGTCCCAACATATTTGGCAATATATACTTACGTATGATATGCCCCTCTTTTGCTCCTAAAGCCCTTGCTGCTTCAACAAACTCACTATTTCTAAGCCATAAAACCTGCCCACGAACCAATCTTGCCATTCCAGCCCATCCAGTGATTCCTATTGCAAGTAAGATAATATGCAATCCTCTACCAAAGGCTGCAACCAAAATAATGTTTAAAAGAAAGGTAGGAAAAGCATACATTATATCTACTAATCTCATAAGTAAAGTATCAATCAATCCCCCTCTAAAACCTGCAATTGCTCCAACTGTAACTCCAATTATCAAGGTGACCAATTGAGAACCAAAACCTACTATGTAGGCATTTCTTAAAGCATATAGTATTCTACTAAACATGTCCCTTCCTAAATCATCTGTTCCAAATATAAACTTAGCGCTTGGGGGCTCAAAAGCATGCTCATAGTGAGTTTCATCATATCTATAAGGTGCAATCCAAGGAGTAAATATTGCCATAATTAATGTGATTATAACATAAATTCCTCCTATAAGAGCCATTTTATTTCTTTTGAATCTCCTCCAAGCTGCAGACCAATAACTTACTCTTCTCTGTTGTAAAGTTGACACTGCCATATTTTCTCCTCCAGTCTTATTCATACTTAATCCTTGGATCTAAGAATGCATATATAACATCCACAAGTAAATTTATAACCATGACGAATAAAGCCAAGATAAAGGTCGAGGTAACAAGTAATGGATAATCTCTCTGTGCAGCTGCACTTACAAAAAGCTGACCTAAACCAGGAACTCTAAATAAATTTTCTATATATACAGTACCTGTTAATAAAAATGCAAGGTTTGGACCTATAATTGTTACAATTGGTATTAAGGCATTTCTTAAGGCATGCCTAATAATAACTGTTCTTTCTTTTCCACCCTTAGCATAAGCTGTCCTTATATAATCTTGATTTAGTATGTCTAACAAGCTTGCTCTCATAAAACGGGCAATAATGGCAAGAGGACCTAATCCAACCGTTATTACTGGCATAACCATCTGTTTTGGTTCTCCCCAACCCGATGTAGGTAGCCACTTAAGATAGACACTGAATATAATGACCATGAGAACACCAATTAAGTATTGAGGAAGAATACTTCCAATCATTGATATAAACATAGAAGTATAATCTATCCAAGTATTTCTTCTTAATGCTGCTATTACGCCAAGGGGAATTCCTATTAAGATTGCAAAAAGCATAGCCAATATAGATAAGGTAAAAGTTACTGGGAAACGCATAGCTATTTGCTCTTCTATGGTCATATTTGGATTAGAAAAGGAAGGACCAAATTTAAATCTAACAGCATCCCATAAATAGTTTAAAATCTGCTTCCAAAGAGGAACATTTAAACCATACTTTTCTTCAAATCCCTTAATCAAAACCTGCAATTGATCTGGTGTTAAGGTAGAAACTTTTCCAGCGCTTGCCTGGAAAGCATTAATATTAAAGAAGTCACCAGGTGCAAGCCACATAAGAACATACGTTATAATTACAATTATCACTAAAGAAACCGCTATTGTAACTAATCTTCTTAAAATATATTTGAGTATTCCCATTTTTTACCCCCTTTAAGAATTATAAAAGGGGAGAGGATTTCGCCTCTCCCCTAAGTATTTTCTTAATCTTTCATATTCAGATACTTGAAGTTGAAGAATCCAGGACCCCAAGAGAATTTGTAGAGCATTAGACCTTCAAGTTTTGGATTTTGCACCCATTGAGCTTTTGCCAAGTAGAGTGGTACCATGAAGTATTGATCTTGCATGATCTGTAATCCGTAAGGAACAATCTTAATTGCTTCATCAAATGGTCTATTAACTGCTCTTAATCTCCATCTATAGGCTTCATGTCTTGTCTTATTTGCTCCAAAGTAGCCTGTCTGGAATAGTTCTTGGTCTGTTAAGACTCTACCTGCAGATCTCCAGTAACTGGTCTTTTCTGCATTAGTCTTTGCAGACTTCCATTTCTCATATAGTTCATCAAATTGTTCATACCATACAGGTGGTCTTGTTAACTCTTCCTTCCATAATTTTTCTGGCTCAGTTTGCAGTATCTTTTGGAAGTTAGCATATAATGTATTTCTCTTTTCAATTAATGGCTTCCAATCAGCTTCTGTCAATCCACCATCTTTTCTAAGCCATGCATCTAACTCTTGATATAACTCGTAGATTCTCTTTCTTACGCTAACAGGATAATCATAGAACCATACAGTATGATCAGAGTTCTTAAATAGCGCGCCAATTTCTAAGTTATTCATTGGAGCTCCGATTGTTGTAAATCCTGCTTTTGCGTCTGGTGTATAATTTGCCCAAACATAGGAGTTCCAGTATAATCCAGACTCAATATTTTCAATAATACAATTTACGCCAAGGTTCTTCTTCCATTGATCTACTACAAACTCTACAACAGGATCTCCACCACCAGTTATGTAGAATACAAGAGTCTTTAAGCCTTTTCCATCTGGGAATCCAGCTTCTGCAAGAAGCTTCTTGGCAGTTGCAACATCAAAAGGAATATCCTTTAATTTATCTCCGATTGGGTTACCGCTGGGCCAGTATTTTGCAAGAGGTAATGCTCTTCCACCAAGAACTTCGTTACATAGTTTTTCTCTATCTATAGCCATAGCAAGAGCCTGTCTTAACTTCTTATTATCAGATAATGGGTCAAACCCACGTGACCATTGATATCCCTGCCAGAAGCAGTCCATAACGTCTTCTTTCAATAGTTTTGCTAATTCAGGATTTGCTTTTACATACTTCAATTCTCCTACACTATTGATCATTGCTGCATCTAATTCACCAGCCTGGAATGCCTGTAAACCAAGTCCTCCAAACTTTAATATAATCTTATCTACATTTCCTACTTCTCCTACGTAGTTTTTATTCTTAACAAGTACTAACTCTTTACCAGGAGTGAAGGATACTGGAATATATGGTCCATTGACAACTATTTTACCTGGTTTCCACCAATTTGCTGGATCCGCTTCTACTGTTTTTCTATGAATTGGTACGCCCTGGGCTACGCAAAGCCATTCTTTCATATCATACCTTGGTTGAGATAGCTTGATTTGAAGAGTATAGTCATCAAGGGCTTTTACACCAAGTTCTGTCTCTGGAAGTGCTCCACTCTTCACTGCCCAGAAGTTTTCAAAAAATTGAAGTGGACCAGCCCATGCAGGAAGATCAGGTATCTTAGGACTTGAATAGTAACGGAATGACCACTCAAAATCTTTTGCAGTTACTGGATCTCCATTGGACCATTTTTTATCTTTTCTTAATTTGAAGGTCCAAGTTTTATAATCTTTTGATACAGTAACACTTTGGGCAATAACTGGAACTACTTTTACTCCACCAAGTCCTTTTGGATCAGGTGCATATCCGTATAATCCTTCAAAAATTGTACCTTGAGCAAGAATATGTTGGGCTTGCCAATAATAAGGAGTTAATCCTGCTGTGTCCCAATAGGGTAAGCTTACAACCACTTCTTTTTGTCCATTAATCACACCTGAAAGAAGAAGTAAGGAAACCAAAACAAACATTAATAAATAACCTTTGCGCATACATTTACCTCCCCTAAGAAAAATTTTAGATACTTAAGGAAAAAAGAGGAAATTACTTAATTATTTTTTCTCTCACCTCCCTTTACAAGATTCTCTTACCACGAGTTCTACAGGTAGTATTATCTTTACTGGTATTTCTTCGTTTCCTTCTATTTTATTATGTATTAGTACATTCACAGCCAAAGAGCCCATTCTTCTCTTTGGTACTTTTATTGTAGTCAAAGATGGATTATAGCTTTTTGCAAGTTCAATATCATCAAATCCCATAACAGATATATCATCTGGTACTTTGTAGTTTAAATCATTAAGGGCTTTTATTGCTCCCATTGCCATTAAATCATTTCCAGCAATAATTGCGGTTGGAATATCATTGTTATTTTCAAAATATCTTTTGACAGCTTCGTATCCTCCTTCTGTCCTGGGCTCTTCTGTGTAGGTAACTAAAGGTACAGTGTCATCATAACAACTCATAAATAAATTAAAAGCCTGTAATCGCTCTTGAAAACTTCTATGGCTTAAAGGACCTGCTATATGTAAAATTTTTCGGTGTCCTAATTTATATAAATATTCAATTCCTTGTCTAATACCATCAAAATTATCCGCCATTATTGTGGTAAATTCAGGACCAGCGTAATTATCAACAAGCACAAAGGGAATTCCATAAGATGCTATCTTTTTTATCCATTTTCTGTCCATATAACCAACTAATAACATTCCATCTAATTCTTTTTCCTCTATCATGTTAGGGATAGAAATATTATCATCTTTGTCTGAAGAAAGAATTGAGTATAGTAGATTCGATTTATGTTTTCTTGTTTCAACCTCAACCCCATTAAATACCACCGAATAAAACTCATTTAAAACAATTATCCCTAAGGAGTGATGAGGAGGACGATATATTAAAAATCCAATAGAATAACCCTTCTTAGGTATTGTTCTTTTTGAAAATTGGGATATTTCGTAGCCTAACTCTTGTACTTTTTCTAAAACCTTAAGTCTGTTCTCCTGAGATACCCCAGGCTTATTGTGAAGTGCCCTTGATACACTTGATGGATGAATATTTAATTCTTTTGCAATTTTTTTTAACTATGCCACGCAATTTTTACCCTCTTTGCGCAACATTAAATTTTTGTTAAGAATTATATACCTATATATTAACATCGTCAAGTTTTTTATGACAAAATTAATATAACCAACTGACGAAATTATAACACTATAGGTCCAAAAAAAACAAGCTGACCTGTAATCAGTTTTTGAAAAGAAAAACCTCCCAGGGTTAGAATTAGATTAGAAAGAGATAACATCCAAACCCCGGGAGGTGAAAACTATGGTCATTAATATTCTACCAGATTTTTCTTTAAGAAAAAAGATAAAAGAAATTTTAATTGTGTTAATAATGAGTTTAATAAAAGAGAAAAAACCATCAATTAGAGCTCTTTCTAAAAAAGCTTT
>NIRF01000021.1 GCA_002878375.1 Dictyoglomus sp. NZ13-RE01 | reverse complement strand
ATTTATGGGAGCATTGTTAGTTATTTACTTAACATCAAAAATAGAGAAGGGAGAGCATAGAATAAAGTTATTAAAAGAGGAATTAAAGAGAGGAATAATAAGCTTCATAAATTTTGCCTTAAGAATAATTGAGATATTAAGATTGAGGTTAAAGATAAGCAAGAAAGGAAGAATTGTGCTTATGATTGGGGGTGATTAAAAATGATTACAGATCAGAAATTCCAGGTAGTTGGAGGACCCCACTGAGCACCTATACAATATACTGTTTCATCACGAGGGATGCTTACCTGAGCCTTACCTGGAAGGAGAAGGGAAAGGAGAACAAAGGACACTAAAAGTAACCAAAGAATTTTACCCCTTAAACCTTTCATACCTTCACCTCCTATTTATTTTTAGGGGCGTAGGGACCATGCACTAAACCCTTAGTGACATATATAATATCATATTGAAACAAATTTGTAAAGAGGAAATTTTTAAAAATTTTTAGGAGAATTATAAACCAATATTTTCCTTGCTCTCTTCTATCATGCTTTTTTCTTCTATCAACTCGCTCTTACCCAAGAAAACCCCACCCTCTTCAATGGAGAACTTTCCACCATATTTTAAATCTCCTTCTAATCTTCCTGTAGACAATATCTCTACATTTTCATAGGATATAATATTTCCCTTTACCTTTCCCACAATTGATATTCTTTTACATTTAATATTTCCTTCCACATAACCCTCTTTTCCAATTATTACACTTTGTGAGGTCTCAATATCTCCAATAACCTTACCATCTATTCTTAAAGAGGCTTGAGAAATAATCTTACCTTGAATCTCTACCCTTGATCCTATGATAGTATCAACTACTTCCTTCTCCTTTTTCCCAAACATAATTACCTCCTATTTTAAATATCCAAGTTTTATTATATCTACATTAAGATAAGGTGTTGGATTAACAGCAACACCATTTCTTCTTACCTCATAATGGAGATGAGGTCCTGTTGCAGTACCTGTACTCCCTATAAGACCTATGAGCTGTCCCTTCTTAACATAACTTCCAACATTTACCTTTATATAAGATAGATGGGCATACAAGGTAGATATTCCTCTTCCGTGGTTTATCTTTATTACTTTTCCATATCCACTCTCCCAGCCAGCATAGGTAACAAATCCATCCGCTGTTGCATAAACAGGTGCTCCCCAAAAGGAAACTATATCAATTCCTGAGTGAAATTCCCTCCTTCTAAAGATAGGATGAAATCTCCATCCAAAACCTGAAGAAATAAATCCCCATGCAGGCCATCGAGAGGGAGTTACTGCAAGGAGTGCTTTTCTTCTTTCAATTTCTTTTTGAATATAGGCAAGGGATCTCTCCTTCTCCTCTAATATCAACTTGTATTCTAAAATTTTTTTCTCGTTTTGAAAGGTTTCTACATCCTTATAGGTTTTTAAATCCAAGGGAACAAAACTTACATTTTTTTGAGGGGTAGGAATACTTCCTTTAATCCCCAACACCTGCTTTAATTTCTTCTCTACCTCTTCAATCTCCTTTATCTTTTCTCTCAATTTGTCCAATTCTTTTAATTGAGCTTTTTGTTGTTCGCTAACCTCCTCCAATACCTCCAAATGTTTAACTTTTGTTAACTTATTTGTAGATATCTTATAAAGGGCGAAAGAGAAGGCAAGAGTACCTATTAAAATTATTAAAATTAGTACAGGAATACTTATGTGAATCTTATGACTCCGCGGATGGGAAGAATCATGAGGTATTATTATCAGTGTAAAAAATCTTTTCCACCACCTTCTCCTTTTTTTCATAATTTCACCTCATAAATAAATAAAAAATAAAAGAAAAAAATTAAATAAAAAAATATAAATTTTATTTTTGGTAGAAAGTATAACAAAATTTTAAAAATTTGTCAAGAAACGAGGTTTTTCATTGCCTCCTCCGCTTTTTACTCAAATTTTGTTAATTTATTTATTTTCCTTACCAATTCCAAACAAGATTTCCATTTATATCCTTCATCTTCCCTAAAAGTATTAAAATTAGATCATAAAGGACCCAAATTCCTAAGGGAAGGAAAATATACCAAAAGAAAGATTTTACTGTTAATGAAGCTACTATACCACTAAAACCAATAAGAAGCATAGTAAGACCTGTTCCAAACTTTCCTAAATAAAACCTATGAGCCCCAAAGACTCCCAAGAAAATACATAAAATTAAAGCTTTAGTTCTTGATCTATCAGAAAACCCAATAGCCACAGCATTTTCCTCCTTTCCTTAAAATTTCTTTAATATTAGTATAAATCAAAAATTTTATTTTGACAAAAAAATATTTTTATTCTATATTAATCCCATTATGGGAGAGGAAAAGGAGCTTTTTATTTCTCTATTTGATATAATATTTTCCATAACAAGCACTATGGACCTTATAAAGCCCGAATTAACCCTCCACTCCCAGCGGGTAGCTTATATCTCCTTTAGTATTGGAAGATTACTTGGACTACCATGGGAGAAGATTTATGAGTTAGTATTAAGTGGTCTCTTACACGATTTAGGTGTTATCTCCTATAAAGATACCAAATTCCTAAAGTACTTTGAATCAGATATAGAAAATGGTAATTCCTATAAGCATGCTTTTATAACATACTATCTTTTAAAGGATTCCACCTATTTAGAGAATATTGCAAGATATATCAAATTTCATCGTGTTAATTGGAATTTTGGAAAAGGGAGAGAATTTAATAGGGAAGAAGTACCAATAGAGAGTCATATCTTACATTTAGCAGATAGAATAGAGGTTTTGATAAATGATGATGAAAATATATTAAGTCAGAGGGGGAGAATTCTAAAAAAAATAAAGGAAAATTCGAATAAAATGTTTGTCCCTTACTTAGTAGAAGCCTTCTATGAATTAGCAGAGAAAGAGTACTTCTGGTTTGACTTAAGTTCTAAAAATCTTCCCAATATAATAACTAAGAAAACTATGAAAGAGGATAAAAAATTGAATATTAGAGATTTTGAAGAATTATCAGAGATTTTAGCAAGATTAATTGACTTTAAAAGTCCATTTACCTCTATCCACTCTAAAACTGTATCAAAGATATCCGAAGTCATAGGAAATTATCTAAATTATCCTCAAGAAAAGCTCACACATCTGAGAATAGCAGGGCTTCTCCATGATATTGGTAAAATATCTATCCCCTCAGAAATATTAGAAAAGAAAGCACCGTTAAATAATGAGGAATGGTATATTATTAGAAGTCATCCCTATAATACCCATAAGATCTTAGATAATATAAAGGGATTAGAAAATATAAGAGATTGGACATCCTTCCATCATGAAAGATATGATGGAAATGGATATCCCTTCCATTTAAGAGATGACGAGATTCCTGAAGAAGCACAGGTAATAGCCATTGCGGATATATTAACTGCCCTTTCTGAGGACAGACCTTATAGAAAAGCTCTAAGCCCAAAAGAAATACTTTTAATAACAGAAGAACATATAAAGGGGGGAGTTAATGAGTACCTCTTTAGAAGATTAATGGAAATTATAAAAGAAGTAACCTTAGAGATAAATAAACATCTCCTCTCTTCAAAAGAAGAGTATGAGAAGTTTAGAAGCTATCTAAGATCATTAGATAATTAATAACTTATTTTTTCTTTATAAACTTTCTCAGATCTTTCATGCCATTAATAAACTCAGGAACCTTTTCTTTTGGAAATCTTGGCCAAGTTACAATAATAAGTAATAAAAGATATAAAATTATTATTAAGCCATAACGCAATTGATTTCTAAATGCAGTATAGATCATTAATCCATATGGAACCGCCTGAAAAGCATTAGCAAGCTGATTAGATGGGAAAAACCAAAGTCCTAAGAAGGTAAGCAATAAAAAGATAATAGTAAAGAATAAAGATATAAATTTACTGAAAGTCAAATAGAGAAGAACTCCAAAAGAAACAGTCATATCCGCATATAAGTCATGTTCTCCTATCCACGTTTGATAATTTACTTGGGATTTTCTTGCCAAATGTCCATCCAAAATATCAGTTAACCAGGCAATTAAAAGCCAAAGTATAGCGGAAAAAAGCCCTTTACTTCCTTGAGATAACCCTAAAAAGGCAATCCAAATTCCAATAAGGAATCGAGAGAGAGTCAAAGAATCCGCTAAAAGCTTTACATAGGTCATAATTGGCTCCCTCCTCTCTTTAATTTTTATATAGTATAATCTAAATTATGAAAATTGAAAGGAATTTTTTAGAAAGAATAAAAAGAGAATTAAATAGAGAACAGGAAAGAGTAGTTTTAGAGGGAGATGGTCCCTGCTTAGTCCTTGCAGGACCTGGCTCAGGAAAGACAAGGACCATTGTATATAGGGTTGCCTACCTTATATATAAAGGGGTATCTCCATACAATATCCTTCTTTTAACCTTTACAAACCACTCCGCCAAAGAAATGTTAAATAGGGTAATGAATCTTTTACAAAATAAAGTGGATGTATTAGGAGGCACATTTCACCATGTAGGAAACCGTATATTGAGAAGATATATTAAAGAATTAGGTTATAGGGATAATTACAATATACTGGATAGAGAAGATAGTAAGGATTTAATAATAGATATTTTAGAGGAAACTACAGAAGAGCCTATAAGTAGTGAGATTATCCAAGATGTTATAAGCTATAAGATAAATACTGGAAAAAACTGGGAAGAAGCTCTAATGGAAAAAGCACCTCATATTCCTATCGATATAGTTTTAAAGGTAAAAGAAAGATACGACGCATTAAAACATAATCTCAATGTGTTAGATTATGATGATTTACTCTTTCTATGGTATAAATTACTTTTGGAGAGAGAAAATATAAGAAGAATATTAGATGACCAATTTCAATATATTTTAGTAGATGAATATCAAGACACCAATTGGCTTCAGGGCGAAATTATAAGGCTTTTAAGGATAAACAATAAGAATATATTGGTAGTAGGAGATGATGCCCAGAGTATATACTCTTTTCGCGGAGCAACCATTGAAAATATGATCAATTTTCCTAAGGTTTTTGAAAATACAAAGATTTTTTATCTAATGGATAACTATAGAAGCACTCCTGAGATAGCGGAATTAGCCAATGAGGTAATTAAAAACAATAAAATACAGTACTACAAAGAAATAAAAGCTTTAGCAAGATCAGGACCAAAACCAAAGCTTGTTTGGGCTATGGATGAGAATGAGGAAGCCAGTTTTATAGCAGAGCTTATAAAAGAACTACATAAAGAGGGCATCCCTTATAGAGAGATTGGAGTACTTTTCAGATCCAACTATCAATCAATGGTATTACAAATGGAGCTTACAAGGAGAGGGATTCCCTTTGAGGTAAGGGGAGGACTAAGATTTTTTGAGCAAGCCCATATAAAAGACATGCTTTCCTTATTAAAGGTACTATATAATCCTTTGGATCAGATATCTTCCCAGAGATTTTTTAGACTTTTCTCAGGCATTGGTAGAGCTTACAGCAAAAAGCTTTCGGAAATAATTGCAGAAAGCAGAAATTTTGAAAGAATATTTACTATCTCTCTCACTGCCCGAGCCTTAGATGGTATAAGAGATATTAAGAATATATGGGATGGTATTAAAAAACTTCAATGGGAAAGGAATATATCCGAAGTACTTAACTATTTCTATAAGAATTATTATGCAGATTATTTAAGAAGACACTATGAGGATTACTATGAACGCTCCAAAGATGTGGAACAACTAATAATCCTTGCAGAAAGATATGATGAGTTAGAAAAATTTCTAAGTGATTTATCCTTATACACCTATGGAGGAGAAAAGATCTTTGAAGACAAGGAAGAAAATGATGTTTTGGTATTATCTACTATTCATCAGGCAAAAGGTTTAGAATGGGAAGTTGTATTTATAATGAGGTTAATAAATGGTGAGTTTCCAAGCCATAAAAGTATGGATAAGAATCTTGAAGAGGAAAGAAGATTGTTCTATGTAGCTATAACCAGGGCAAAAAGGGAGCTTTATGTAACGACCCTACTTACTCGTTCAAACAAATCTTTTTCTTCATTTTCCAAACCATCCATATTTATTGAGGAGATAAATAGAAAAAGATTATTTGAGGAATGGATAGCCAAAGAGGTCTATCCATCCCTCAGAGGTTATTAATTAAACAGTCTTTAATAGCTCATTTGTCTGATCTGCAAATATATAGTCCACAACCTCAACATCTACATTCTTTACCCCTTCAAGCTCCTTTATAGACTTCTTTATAGAAAGGGCAAGTTGCATACCCAAAGGACAGAAAGGAGTAGTAGGTCTAAATACTATTTTCACATTTCCATCCTCTGAAACTTCTAAATTTTCAATAGTATTTAAGGTAACAAGATCTAAACCTACCTCTGGATCAATAATCTCTCTTAGCTTGTTTTCTACTTTTTCCTTTAAATTCATACCTTTCACCTCGTAATTTTTTTATGATATTCTATCACATAAAGATAAAAATTTATAGTAAAATAAGATTAAAAAATTTTAATGAGGGGAGAGCTATGAAAAAGATATTGGTAGTGGATGATGAGCCAAATGTAAGAAGTTTAGTAGTTGAAACTCTCAATTTTTTAAATAAGTATGAGATATTTTCTGCAAGTAATGGAAAGGAGGCTCTAAATCTAATAAAAGAGAAATCTCCAGATTTAGTTATATTAGATGTTATGCTTCCTGATATAGATGGGTATACAATATGCTCTCATATCAAAGAAAATCCCAATTTAAATACATTGGTACTATTCCTTACTGCCAGATCCAGCGAGATTGATCAAAGAGTAGGTTATGGAATGGGGGCGGACGATTATCTTCCAAAACCCTTTACCTTAAAAGATCTCATTGAAAAGGTTCAAAATCTCTTAGGAGAATAGGATGAAAGGTTTTGAGGAGAATATAAAAAAGGAGAAGGTAATATCTTTAATTAGGGGCATATTCTTTTTAGTTGCCCTTATCCTAATTAAACTGGATATTATACCAACTTCATATCCCCATATCTTTAATATATTACTAATTATTTTTTCCATATACACATTATTTACTACATTCTTCCCTGTCTATACATATCCCTTTTTCTACAAACACCAGATCTTTGCCTCTATTGATTCTATCTTAATTGCAGTTTTAGTTTACCTAACAGGAGGGGTTGTTAGCCCTCTTTATCTATTTCTACTCTTTCCCATATTATCCGCTACCTTAAGATACGATTTCAGTACTTCTGTCACTTCCGCCCTTTTAGTTACTCTCATCTTTTTATTTTTTGGGATTTTGCAGAAAAAGGAGATAATCCTGAGCACTGCCCTTTCAAGGGTTGCAGAAATGGGCTTTCTCTCTCTTACTCTATCCTTCTTCCTAAGTTATGTAGGAAGGGAAACCTTGAAGCTCCAGCAAAAAATGAGAGAAACAGAAACCCAATACAAAATAACTCAGATTATAAATTCCTCTTTAGACTTAGATGAGGTATTTAATTCTATATTAGAATCTGCAATATATCTCTTAAATGCTGATGGAGGAACAATTTTCTTAAAGGATAAAGAAACTGAAGAGCTAATCTTTGAAAAGGTAAAAGGAGAAAAGGAGAAAAACCTATTAGGAAAGAGATTGAAAAAGGGAGAAGGGCTTGTAGGATGGGTCGTAGAAAAGGGAGAAGGAGTAGTTGTTAACAATGTGCTAAAGGATAAGAGATTTTCTCCCTATTTTGATGAGATCACAGGTTTTAAAACAGGCTCTGTTATATGTGCCCCATTAAAAGTTAATGATGATATCATTGGAGCTATAGAGATCGTAAACAGTGTTTATAAAAAGCCCTTTACAGAATACGATTTAAAATTGGTAATAAACTTTGCTAATGAGGCATCCATAGCTCTCCATAAAGCTCTTTTATACAATCAGGTAAACATTGAAAGAGAAAGAATGATGAAGATAATTGAAAATACTGCGGATGGTCTAATCATCTTGGATGTGAATAAGAATATAAAGTTAATAAATACTGCTGCACAAAATTTATTCTCCTTGATGCCTGAGGACATAAACAAAAATTGTAAGGAAACATTAAAGTGTAAAGATCTAAAAGGAAATGTTCTTTGTGTAGATTGTCCCTTAGATAGATTGTATCAGCAAAAATTGCCCTCTCTCCAATACGAGATGAAATTCTATCCTCAAAACAGGAAAGAGATTATTTTAGGATGCAGTTTATCTGCATTATGGGAAAATGAAAAAATTAAAGACTTTATCTTAGCTGTAAGGGATATCAGTCTATCAAAAGAATTGGATAGAATGAAATCGGAGTTTGTAGCTAATGTATCCCATGAGTTGAAAACTCCCCTTACTGCCATAAAAGGCTACAGTGAATTATTATTAACTCAAGATGTGAGCTTAGATAGAGCTAAAAACTATCTTAAGATTATAAACAATGAGGCGGATAGACTTACAAAACTGATAAATGACCTATTGGATCTTTCCAGGATTGAGGCGGGAAGAATTGAAATTAAAAGGGATGTGGTAGACCTTAAAAAAATAATAAATGGAAGAATATTCTTCTTCCAAAATCAAACCCAAAAGCACCAATTTATCACAAACTTTCCCGATTTTCCCGTATTGATATCTGGTGACCAAGATAGATTAACACAGGTTTTTCACAACCTTTTAGATAATGCAGTTAAATACTCACCAAACGGTGGAAATATAACAGTAACCATCAAAGATAATATCAAAAATATAGTTGTACAGGTATCGGATCAAGGAGAGGGAATAGCTCCTGAGCATCTTCCCTATATCTTTGATCGATTCTACAGAGCGGATGTATCCTTGACAAAAAAGAAGAGTGGAACAGGTCTTGGTTTATCTATAGTAAAAAGTATAGTGGAAGCCCACAAAGGTAAAATTAGTGTGGATAGTAAGTTAGGGGAAGGGACCACCTTTACTATAGAATTTCCAAGAGATTTTCCTGTAGTAGATCCTATTACTGGCACCCTTTTCCTTCCTTATTTCTTCCCCTTAGTCTGGCAATCCTTAGTAAAGGTAAGAGAGAAAGAAATCCAATTTGTTTTGGGACATATTTCCTACGAATTTTCAGAACAAACCCTAAGCCTAAAAGAAAAGGATGTTTTAAGACAGAAATTAGCCCAAATGCTAAAACAATTCTTAAGACCAACCGACTATATCTCTCATGGATTAGGTCATTTCTATTTATTTGTGGCTGATTTCGATCCCTTAAAACTACAAATATTTGTACAAAGACTTAGTCAAGCTCTAACCGCCTTTACTTCTATAGAGCAAGGTATAACTATCAGGAAGGAATTTTTACAATATCCTAATCAACCAATGTCAAAAATTAAAGCTTTCCTATCCGATAGCTATTACGGGTTCCCCCAAGAAGAAACACTATAGTTTGGAGCTTCTTTTGTTATTATCACATCATGGGGATGGCTTTCTCTAAGTCCTGCATTGGTAATTTTGACAAACTTTGTTTTTGTCCTTAACTCCTCCAAGTTTCTTACTCCACAGTAGCCCATTCCAGCCTTAAGCCCTCCAACAAGCTGGAAGAGTACTTCAGAAACAGGACCCCTATAGGGCACTCTTCCTTCAATTCCCTCTGGCACAAACTTGTCCGCCCCTTCTTGGAAGTATCTTTCGCTTCCTCCTTCTTTCATAGCGGAAAGAGATCCCATACCTCTATATACTTTAAAACTCCTTCCCTGATATATCTCAATTTCTCCTGGACTTTCTTCTGTTCCAGCCAGTAGACTTCCAATCATAACTGCATGGGCTCCTGCAGAAATAGCCTTTACAATATCACCAGAATACTTAATACCTCCATCTGCAATAATGGGTACATTATACTCTCTTCCTGCCCTTGCACACTCCAAAATCGCAGTAAATTGAGGCACTCCAACTCCTGCAATTACCCTTGTTGTACATATGGAACCTGGACCAATCCCCACCTTAACCACATCCGCCCCAGCCTCAATAAGAGCTTTTGTACCCTCATAGGTTGCCACATTTCCAGCCGTTAAAACCGCCTTATTCTTACAGAGCTTTTTAAGTTCCCTAACTGTTTCCAAAACCCGTTTAGAATGTCCATGGGCAGTATCTACCACAATCATATCTACTTCTGCTTCTAAAAGAGCCTTTGCTCTTTCTATAGCCTCACTTCCTGTACCTACAGCAGCTCCAACCAATAGCCTTCCCTTATCATCCTTTGCAGAATTAGGATATTGCTTCATTTTCTGAATATCCTTAATAGTAATTAAGCCTTTAAGTTTAAATTCCTTATCAACTATAGGCAACTTTTCTATTTTATATTTTTGTAGTATCTCCTGGGCGGACTGAATAGTAATTCCCACCTGAGCCACTATAAGATTCTCCTTAGTCATCACTTCAGAAACCTTTCTATTCATATCTGTCTCAAACCTCAAATCTCTATTTGTTACAATTCCTACAAGCTTTCCATTCTTTTCCACCACAGGAAGACCAGAGATATGATATTTTGCCATTAAAGCAAGAGCATCGCCTACAGTTTGGTCAGGAGTAAGAAAAATAGGATCTGTAATCATTCCATGCTCAGATCTTTTTACTTTATCCACTTCTTCCGCCTGTCTCTCAATACTCATATTTCTATGGATGATGCCTAATCCACCTTCTCTTGCCATAGCAATTGCCATTCTTGCTTCCGTAACTGTATCCATAGCAGAGCTCAAAATAGGTATATTCAAATGAATTCTTTCCGTAAGATAAGTGTCTACCGAGACATCCTTGGGAAGAACCTCACTATATGCTGGTACTAATAAAATATCATCAAATGTTAAAGCCTCTCCTAAAAATCTATCTTCCATTGCTACCTCCTATCCTAAATATTGTTTTATTATATCTTCAGAAATTCCATTATTCTCAACGATATTTTTATAAATTTTAGCACTTTCTCTCCATTTTCTTTCCAAAGTATTATAATCCATTTCAAAAAGCCCAAATCTCTGATAAAAGCCTTCCGCCCACTCAAAATTATCCATAAGGGACCAATGTAAATATCCTTCAACCTTTACCCCATCTTCAATAGCTCTATATAGCTGTAATAGATGGGATATGAGGAATTTTGGTCTCTTAGCATCCTTTGCATCCGATATACCATTTTCTGTAACAATAATGGGGATATGGGTCATATCCCAAAATCTTTTCAATACCCTATAAAAACCTTCTGGATAAATCTCCCATCCAAAATCAGACCTTTCCACATCTTCAGGAACATACTGCTTAATAAAATACGGAAAATCTTTAAGGGAGAAACCTACACGTACCCTTGTATAATAATTTATCCCCAAGTAATCTAATGTATTCTTTACATAAGGAATATCCTCTTTTATAAAGGGGGATGAAAATTTTCCATTAATGATGGCATTTATAAAGGTGAGATTATAAAGATTATCCAAAAACCTTTGGATTTTTCTATCTACATAGGAGTTTTCTCTTATTGGATCAAAAACCATAACATTATAAGCAATGCTTACTTTACTATCAGGAATATTTTCATGAAGAATAGCATAGGCTTTTCCATGAGCCTTAACCATATTATTTAATACTTTCAACATCTTAATTATACTTTTTTCTTGAGGAGGAAACATTCCCATAGCATAACTGGTAAAAGCATATGCATTAGGCTCATTAATGGTTATCCAATACTTCACAAGATCTTTAAAAGATTTTGCAACCTTTTCTGTATACCTTAAAAAATAATCAATAGTATTAGGATTTAACCATCCCCCCTCTTTCGATATCCATAAAGGGTTTGTAAAGTGATGAATAGTTACAAAGGGCTCGATATTATTCTCTCTTAGTCTAACAATTATTTTTCTATAATGTTCAATAGCAGAATCATCAAAATAGCCAGTTCTTGGCTCAATTCTACTCCACTCTAAGGAAAAACGAAAGGCATTATTATTTAGCTCCTTCATCAACTTTATATCATCTTCATATCTATTCCAAAAATCACAAGCAATGCCTGAAACCTGACCATCTCTAACCTTTCCCTGTTTTTCAAACTCCCACCAATCATTATTCGTATTATTTCCCTCTACCTGATGGGATGCCACAGCAGTTCCCCAAAAAAACCCATCGGGAAATTTATAAACCTTCATTTTCCATTCCTCCAAATTTAATTAACCATTTAAAATCTCATCTATTCTTTTCAGTTCTTCCTCACTAAACTCTAAATTCTTAATGGCAAAAACATTTTCCTCTATTTGAGAAGGTTTACTGGCACCCACAATAACAGTAGATACAACCTTATTTCTTAGGATCCAAGAAAGAGCAAGTTGAGCTATTGTTTGACCTCTATTTTTAGCAATCTCAGAAAGTTTTCTAACTTTTTCTATTCTCTCTGGAGTAATATCGCTTTCTTTTAAAAATACTCCTGACTTTTTCACCCTTGAATCCTCTGGAATACCATTTAAATACCTGTCACTTAATAAGCCTTGGGCAAGAGGTGAATAGACAACTGCACCCATCCCTAACTCTTCCAAGGTATTAAAAAGTTCCTTTTCTGGCTCCCTTGCAAACATACTATATCTAATCTGATTAACTATAGGCTTTATCCCCATACTACTCAGTATTTCATAAGCCTTCCTTGTTTGTTCTGGATTGTAATTAGAGATTCCCACATATAGAGCTTTACCTTGTCTTACCACTTGATACAAAGCTTCCATAGTCTCCTCTATAGGAGTTTCAGGATCTGGTCTATGGGAGTAAAAAATATCTACGTAATCCAATCCCATTCTCTTTAAGCTCTGATCAAGACTTGCAATAAGATACTTCTTAGATCCACCATCTCCATAAGGTCCATCCCACATCCTATAACCTGCCTTTGTTGCTATTGTTATCTCATCTCTATAGGGTTTAAGATCAAATTTTAAAATTCTTCCAAAGTTCTCTTCTGCAGATCCAGGAGGTGGTCCATAATTATTTGCCAAGTCAAAGTGGGTAACACCTAAATCAAAGGCTCTCCTTACAATCTCTCTCATATTTTCAAAGGATTCGTTGTATCCAAAATTATGCCAAAAACCTAAGGAAATGGCAGAAAGCATTAATCCACTTCTACCACATTTCAAATAAATCATCTCTTTATACCTATTTTCATTTGCGATATACATCCTTTTCACTCCCTTCTAAAAATTATTTCAAATTTTCTAATTCTTTCTTTGCAAGCTCCATAGACTCCTCATGAGTCTTCAATAGCCATGGATGAGGCGGAGTATTTATGACTTTTAAAAACATATCTTTTGCTAGCTCCTTTTTGCCCATTTTTAGGTATAGATATCCAAGTTCCAAATAAATATTAGGATAAATAGGGGTAAACTTCAATGCTTCTTTCATGAACTGCTCCGCCTTATTGTAATTGTAAAGGGGCCAGGGAACATCCCTATATCTCATACCCATAGCAAGAAGGGCAAAGGTTTTATAAAGAGGATCATCAAGAATTTCAATTGCCTTACTTATATATTTATCAAAATCGCCCAACATAAAAAGACTCTGTACAATTCCTTTATATTGGGCAAGCCTTCCAATAGAAGCTCCAGCAATATACCAAGCCCTTCCATTTTTTGTATCCAGTTGAATTGCTTTCTCTGCAAAAGATCTTGCCTTCTCATACATCTTCTCCTTATCCTTACCTTCTACTCCCCATAAACCATACTCCAAATAGGAGTCCGCAAGAACTGTGAGAAGATAGGAATTTTTGTAAAGATCTTGCTCCTTTTCTAATGTTTGTATAAGAGAAGTAATTTTTGATGCATCTCTATCTCTTCTTGCCTCAAAAAATATCTTATTGGCAGTATCAAAATCTATTGGGAGAATAGTATTTGTAATCAAGAAAAGAATTAACATTAAAAAGATTATTCTTTTCATAATGTTTCCTCCAAATTTAGTTTTGTAAATTTTATCACTCACCAATAATTTTAACAAGCACCCTTTTCTTTCTCTTCCCATCAAACTCTCCATAAAAAACCTGCTCCCATGGACCAAGATCAAGTTTTCCATTAGTAATAGCAATTACCACTTCCCTTCCCATAATAGTACGCTTTAAATGAGCATCCGCATTATTCTCTCCCACATTATGATAATATTGATCGTAGGGTTTCTCTGGAGCAAGTTTTTCCAGCCAAATTTCAAAATCCTTATGAAGCCCTGGCTCATCATCATTTATAAATACACTGGCTGTAATATGCATGGCATTACATAGAAGAAGCCCCTCCTTTATGCCACTCTCCTCAACACATTTTTGAAGTATGGAAGTAATATTAACAAAAGCTCTTCTTGTAGGAATCTCAAACCAAAGCTCCTTTCTATAGGACTTCATCTTTACCTCCCTTAATAAAGTTCTCTCTCTTTTATTTTAAAGATGGTATCTAT
>NIRF01000020.1 GCA_002878375.1 Dictyoglomus sp. NZ13-RE01 | reverse complement strand
AAAATTCATCCCTTTATCTTTTAGAAATTCCATCAGTCTTCTATATGTAAATTCTCTATCAAAGATAAAAACTGTCCCTTTTGGAATTAATGGAAGAAGTAAAGAGATACTTTCAATCAATTAGATATGTAAAAAATCTTCTAAATCTATTTACCAAAGCTTGAGTAGAGGAGTAGTTAATGGGATTAACAAGATTTAAAGATAAAGCTTGCTATGACCATAGTTTTCACCTCCCGGGGTTTGGATATGATATCTTTCTAATCTAATTCTAACCCTGGGAGGTTTTTCTTTTCAAAAAATGATTACAGGTCAGATGTTTCTTGGTCTTGCCAAATTTGATCCAACCCATTGGGGAGTAATGCTTAATTATGCATTATATCAGGCAGGTGCTTTATACACTCCTCGTGGTTTTCATTATCCAATAATCATAATGATTCATATAGTTTTATTAATATATGGAGGAATTCTTTTTGCTCAAGGAATAGAAGAAATATTTAATCCAAAGCTACGGAGGTATGAATAGTGGGAACTATATTATCTGTAAAAAATCTTAAGGCGGTTTATTTGGTTAGGGAAGGAACTATAAAAGCTTGTGATGGCGTATCTTTTGATATAGAAGAAAATACTGTATCTGCTATTGTAGGAGAAAGTGCCTCTGGAAAAAGCACCATCATTGAAGCAATGACTCTAACTCTCCCTCCTAATTCAAAAATTCTCGAAGGAGAAGTAATCTATAATGGTAAAAATCTTCTAAATCTTCCTGAAAGCGAGCTAAGAAAAATAAGATGGTCTGAGATAGCATTAGTTCCTCAGGCAGCCCAGCAATCTCTAAATCCAACCATGAAAATAATAGATCATTTCTTTGATACAGTTTATGCCCATAACAATAATTGGCAAAACAGTAAAATAATTGAAAGGGCGGAAGAATTAATATCGCTTGTAAGACTTGATCCCAAAAACGTCCTATATTCCTTTCCTCATCAATTATCAGGAGGAATGAAACAGAGAGTCCTTATTGCTCTTTCCCTAATATTCAACCCTAAAATTCTCATATTAGATGAGCCTACATCAGCATTAGATGTATTAACTCAAGCCCACATTATCCAACTTCTAAAAAATCTTAAGAAAGAGCTTAATCTCACTTTAATTTTTGTTACCCATGATATAGCAGTTGCTGCAGAGCTTTCCGATAGAATCTGTGTAGTATATGCAGGAAATATTGTAGAAAGTGGTCCTACAAGAAGTATCCTAAAAGATCCAAAACATCCATATACTCAAGGCTTAGTTAACTCTATAATGAGTTTAATCTCAGATCCAGAAAAGATAAAGGGAATTCCAGGAGATCCCCCAAGTTTACTAAATCCGCCCTCTGGTTGTAGATTTCATCCAAGATGTCCATATGTTAAAGAAGAGTGTAAAAAGGAAAAACCTCCAATGTTCTCTATAGATAATAACAGAGAAGTTGCATGCTATCTTTATAAATAGGAGGAGTATGTAAGAATGGAAATTCCAGTATTAGAATTAGAAGGAGTTACCAAAATATTTACCCGAGGCTACTTTAATAAAAAATATATTGTTGCATTAGAGGGTATCAATTTAAAAATAAATAAACAAGATAGATGGGCAATTATTGGTGAAAGTGGAATGGGAAAAACTACATTGGCAAGAATTGCAAGCCTTTTGGAAACACCAACAAAAGGAAAAATAAAATGGTTTGGAAGGGATTTGTCAAACATATCTAAGAAAGAATTATCCTATTTAAGAACAAAAGTCCAATATGTACATCAAGATCCTTATGCTTCCTTACATCCATCAAGAAACATATATTCTACGTTGGCGGATCCTCTTAAGAAAAACAATAATATTAGAGGAAAGCAGATTGATAATAAAGTTGAGGAACTTCTCAATTTAGTTGGTCTTACACCTCCTTCCTATTTTTTAAATAAATATCCCCATCATCTTTCTGGAGGTGGAAGACAAAGACTTGCCATTGCAAGGGCTCTCACAGCAAATCCAGAAATTCTTATTGCGGATGAGCCCATAAGCATGATAGATATGTCTCTTAGAGCTACTATTATTCAACTTCTAAAAATTCTTAACAAAGAATTAGGACTTTCTATAATACTAATTCTACATGACATTGGAGCTGCAAGGTTCTTTGCAACTAATGGAGGGAAATTAGTCATATTATATGGAGGAAGAATTGTAGAAAAAGGAGAATGTGAAGAGGTCATAAACAATCCTTTACATCCCTACACAAGAACTTTGATATCTGCAACCCCTATTTCCGATCCTGATTTAGCAAAAGAGAAAAAAATACCAGAATTAAGATCCTACGAACCACCAAAAAGAGAACTGGGCAAAAATTCATGTCCTTTCTCTCATGCCTGCTTATATTCTCAAGATATTTGTTTAAGAGAAGATCCTGTTTTAGAAAATGTTAATGAAAAGCATGAGGTTGCCTGCTTCTTTTGGAAGGACCTACCTAAGTGGATCCCTCCATGGATAAAAGAATAAAAAAACCACCTCAACAAATCTTAGCCCTAATTTTTGTAATAGTAATGGGGATATTATGGCTCATATTCTGGAGAAGGTCAGGAATTGAGCTATACATCACCATTATCTCTATTATTATTTCATTAATCATATTATTTTTGATAATAAAAAACCTAAATGAAATCTGATATAATAGATAATTGAGGTATATCCTTTTACCTCCCATAGGCAAGACCAAAGTATTTAGCTTGGGTCTTGCCTCTAAATTTTAACTTAAATCTTGAACAATTCTATTCCAAAGCCAAACTGTTAAAGGGTCTGAAAAATCCTTAAATGATAGTGTTGATATCATAATTTTCCCATTTTCATATGGAATCTCTATAAGGTAACCTCCAGGCGACATAATCCATCCATAAAAAGTTCCCGCTAATATACTTTCCGAATCCCTTGGATCAATATTGATAATTAAATTATCAGAAATAAGAGAAAAAAAGGAGAAATCCCATGGATTTGGAAGAATAACTTTTGAGAAGAAGCTTTTCTTTCTATGAAAATTAAAATTATTTATCCAATCTCCATGATATAAATCTTTTTTCCTAGAAACAATCTGCCATCCTTTTTCTTCCTTTAAAAATCCTAAAGAGAATTCATCAGAAGCTAAAATTAGTAAATTTCCACCCTGCATTAAGAAGTTTTTATCCTCATCTGTAAGATAGTTTTTAATTCTCAATTTATCTGTTCCTTTGTCGATATCTTCTTTGGGGAAAATATAAAAATCATAAAAGTTTTTCGCAATAATTTCGCCTGTTACACTTTTTAAATATAGTAAGAGTCTCTTCCTGGTAAGAGACTTGACTTCTGGAAGCTCCAAAGACAATTCTCCTAACTCCTGCCATTGATTTAATTTATAATTCTCTAATTTCTTTTCAATGATTTTTTCCGAATCATCAAATTTTAGTATCACCATTTCTGCAGGTGATACTAAACATCCCTCTAACAAGATATCCATTTTTTCTCCACTTTTCCAATTAGGCTTATAAAAATGTAATGATATAAAATTGGGATTATTAAGCCATTTCAAGTTTTCATGAAATATTTTTGGATTTCCCCAAGGATCTAATAAGCCATTAGATTCCCAAAAAACATCAGTAAATTCTGTGATGATATAGCCTTTTATAGATGGATGTTTCCTTATAATCTCAATTTCATGTTTTAGAGACAGAAACTCATGTCTTTGAGTCTCTTTTATAAACTCTTCAAAGGAGCCAAAAACTTCATCCAATTTCCAAGAATAAAATCTTTTTCTAACATCCCAAGGAGGATTTGACTCCATGTATTTAGGAATATTAAATACAAAACTCTCTGGTATATTGTATAGCCCCCAATTTCCAAATTCAGAAATTACAAGAGGCTTATTTCCTTTTTCCGCATCACCATATGGGCTATAAGTCCAAAAATCTCTTTTAGAGAAACCATTAATGAAGTCTTCCCACTTCTTAATATGATCAGGAATTGATGTATAGAAGTGAAAATCCTCTATATCAGTTTTTAAGTGAAAATTGGGAATACATGGAGAATTATCTACTACAAGCCTTGTGGGATCAAGATTTTTAACATAATCATACATCTCTTTGAGCCATTCTCTGTTTTCTCTAATACTTAGATCTATTCCCCAACTTTCATTTATAATCCCCCAAACTACAATACATGGATGATTAAAATCTCTTTCTATCATTTCTACTAAGGTTTTTCTTGCTCTTTCTTTCGCTTTTTCTGTCAAATTTTCCCAATAAGGAAGTTCCTCCCAAATTAATATCCCTATATGGTCTGCCCAATACAAATATTCAGGTAGAGGGACTTTTACATGAGTTCTTAGAAGATTTAAACCCATCTCCTTTGCTTTTTGAAGTCGCTCTCTTATTTCCTCAGAAGATTTTGGTATATATATCTTTTCAGCATAGAAATCCTGATCCAAGGCTCCAAAAATATATATGGGCTTATTGTTTAGATATATTTCTCCATCTATTATCTCAATCTTTCTCATTCCAAATTCTGTTTGAAACATATCTCTTAATATATTTCCTTTATATACTTTAATTTCTAAATTATAAAGATTTGGAGCTTCCAATTCCCACAAAATTATTTCGGGAAATTCAAACGTAACAATCTTTTTTTCTGAAGTTATTTCTACCTCTTTATAATAATTCCTTCCTAAAGGATCTATAATTTTAAGACTTAACTTACAATCCTTTTCTAAATCTTTAATGAAGATTTCAATTGTAGCACTTTTATCATCCACATTTGGAAATACTTTTACTTTCTCTACATATGGAGTTTCTACTTTTTCCAAATATACTTTTTGCCATATTCCACTAATATTTCCATACCAAGTATCGTGGGCTTTCCCATGAGGAATCTCATCCTGAGTAAAATCTCGAAATACTTTTTTATCTTTATTAGGATCGACCACTTTAACTAAAATTTCATTTTCTTCAAGCTTTAAAAACTCATTAATTGAAAAATAAAAAGGTAAAAAACCACCTTCGTGTTCTCCAACAAACTTTCCATTTATCCATACTTCTGAATAATAATCTACTGCAGAAAATCTTAATAAAATTTTACTTTTTAACCAATCCTCAGGGATATCAAAGGTTCTTTTATAATAAAAGCTTCCATAATAATCTTTAAGTTCAGGAAACTCCGCTTGAATTATAGAAGGAACATGTATCTTACCTTTATACTCATTACCTTCCAAATAAAAATCCCATAATCCTTCCAAAGACAAAGTTTCTCTTGCCAAGCTACTAAACCTCCTTCTTTTTTATCTTATTTTGGCTTAGCTTACCTCAATTCTAAATAATTAAAATAGTCAAAATCAAAAATAGAACCTCCAATAGAATAAGGGGAATATGCTGTGATTCCTATCTTCAGAATATCAAAGTCATTTTTAATTGACTTTCCAAAAGATTTCCAATTTTCTTTTTCATCAAACTTATAATAAGCTTCCCATTTATCCCCATTCATTCTTAATTTTAAATAGCATGTTTTATTATTAGGTATATTTTCTATCGTAAATTTTTCATAGTCTTCTACATTTTTATGTGCAAATTCCAATATTATTTTCCCTTTTTTCTTAGTTCTCACAAATTCTAAATAATGATTATAATTATCAAAAACAATTAACCCTGCTCTATCCTGTTCCTCTTCGGAAATAACTTCAAACTTAGTTGAGATTTCAAATTTATGATCCCATGTGTATTGAGTAAATATATTAGATACATCTAATGGGGTAGAAAGAATAGAATAGATATCAGACATTATTGTCTTTATTCGCAAATATCCTTTTCTTTCGGAGAGAGAATAATCATACTGACCTGTAATACACCATTTTGAAAGATCTAAACTGTCTTTTAAAAAATCATCAGATGTTGCCTTCTGAGGCATTGGTACACCAGAAGGAAATGGTTGGGGAGTATCAGTAGGACCTATGATTTTCACTTTTCCGTCAGGAGTAAATATTAATCTATCAATTGCCAATTGTCTTAAATGAGTTCCTTCCTTTTTCATTTGAGTATGATATACTATGAAATATTCCTTTCCATCAGGGGTTTTTATTACACTATTGTGTCCTGGTCCTGATACACTTTCTGTTCTACTCAATATAGGATTTTCTGATGCTTTTATAAATGGACCAAAAGGAGAATCTGAAACTGCATAACCTACTGAATATTCTGGACTTGCAAAAAAGTTTCCAGAATAGAATAGATAATATTTTTTGTTATATTTAACAACAAAAGGTCCCTCATTCCATTTAGAGTTTCTTTCCCACAATTGGGTAGGAGAGGTTAAAAATTGTGGAGCTCCAATAGTATTTAAAAGATCATCAGTCAATCTTACTACATATATATCACTTGTAGGATTTTCCGAAACATCCCTTGAAAAATATAAGTAAACTTTTCCATCATCATCCACAAAGGGATGGGCATCAATTGTTGCATATCCAAAATCAAAAAGAGGAGCTTTTATATCTTTGAAAGGACCTAAAGGGGTATTAGATACAGCAAGGCAAATTCTTAATGTCTTTTTTCCATTTATATATCCAGCAGAACTATAAAATAAATAAAATTTACCATTTTTATACAATACTTCTGGAGCCCAGAAGGAGTCTTTTCCCCAAGAATTTTCATTAGATCTATATGCCCATCCTTTGTACATCCAATCTACTAAATTATGTGATTCCCAAACTTCAAACCCGCCTTGATAACCTGCACCCCTTTCAGAAGTAGCATATAAATAGTATTTCCCATTGTAATATAAAACAAAAGGATCTGCTATTTTATAAACGTTTAATGGATTTTTATATTTAGGTACCTCTTCCCCATACATAGTAATTACCCCTAAAATAAAAATTATGATTGTAAAGTAAAGAATTTTTTCATAATATTCCCTCCTTATCTCCCACCAAATCCAGACATAACTACTCCACGTATATAATATCTTTGTAATAGAACAAACAGTATTAATGCAGGAAGTGCAGTTAGAAAGGCTCCAGCCATCATAGTACCATAAAAATGTATATATCTTCCTTGAAGGGTTAGCATTCCTACAGGTAAAGTTCTTTTCTCAGGAGAAGAAAGACAAATAAGAGCCCAGAGATAATCATTCCAGTTAGATAAGAAATTCATAAAACCTAAAGTTAGAAGGGCAGGTTTGGACAAAGGAATTATAATTTTCCATAGAATATATAATTTATTTGCCCCATCTATTTTAGCTGATTCATCTAATTCGTATGGAATTGTAAGAAAATATTGCCTAAGCATGAACACTCCCCAAACACTCGCTAAACCAGGAAAAATAATGGATTTTAGGTCATCCACCCAACCAAAACTATATATTGTTAAGTAATTTGGTATTAGATAAATTATACCTGGAATAGTCATAAAACTTACCAAAAACCAAAAATACCTATCTCTACCTGGAAATTTCATTCTTGAAAAAGCATAAGCAGAAAGACTTGAGACTATTAATCCTAAAATACTATAAGAAAAAGCTGCAATAAAACTATTTTTAAACCAAATAAATACTGGTGTGTCTACGGGATTTCCTAAAATTTTCTTATAATTTTCCCAAGTTGGAGGTATAGGAATCCATTTTACAGGCCAAGCTATAGTCTCATATTCTGGTTTCAAAGAAGTTATAAACATCCAATATATAGGGAAAATCCAAAAAATAGCCAGAATAGTTAATATTAAGTATATTAAAATGTTAAATATTTTTATTCTTAATTTATAATTCATTACAGCCTTCCCCCTTCACTCACCACGAGTAAATAATCGTACTTGTAAGAAAGTTACTATTATCATCACAAAAGCTGTTAAATATGCCATTGCAGATGCAGATCCCATTCTTAAATTTGTTCCAAATCCCTCATTATAAATATGCAACATAACAGTAACAGTACTTCTTCCTGGACCTCCGCCAGTCATTAATTGTGGTTGTCCAAAAAGATTAAAAGAGGCTATAATTGTAGTTATAAAAATGAAAAGAGCGATAGGTTTTAAAGAAGGCAAAGTGATATACCTAAAACTCTGCCACCACCCTGCGCCATCAATTTTTGCCGCTTCATAAAGTTCCTCTGGAATATTTTGAATGCCAATTATAAAATATACCATGTTCCAACCTACGGTCCACCATACTGTAGCTACAACGATAGAAATCCATGCACCAGGTTGCTGGGTTAACCAAGGTATATTCTTAATTCTAAAAAGAGAATAAAGAATGTAATTCAGAAGACCAGACTCATAATTAAATATCCATCTCCAAATAACAGCAACAACAGAAACAGTCAATGCAGTGGGAAGAAAAAAGATAGTCCTAAAAAATCCTCTTCCTTTCTTTGCAGAATTTACTAACAATGCAAGAATAAGAGCTATACCCACTAAGAATGGTACACTATAAATAACAAACTGAATAGTATTCCAGAGAGCTTCCCAATAATACTGAGCAGGTACATTCCTCACTAAAAAAATATCTATATAGTTTTTTAATCCTACAAATCTTTTTTCGCCACTTAATATATCCCATTTATGAAGACTAATCCAAAGCCCTTTAAAAACAGGATAAAGGGCAAAAATAGAAAAGAATATAGCATGTGGAAGAAGATATAAATAAGGAGTTAAAACTCCCTCATCTCCAAATAGCCTTTTTCTCATAATACTAATTTCCTCCTTAAAAATTAAAAAGCAGTGGGGGGTATTTCCCCACTGCTTAAATTTACATTATTCTGAAGCTAAAATCTTATTCGCAAGTTCTACCGCGTCATCCATTGCCTTCTTAGGATCTTTCTTAAAGGTTAAGGCAAAGTTTAAAGCATCCCAAATTGGTCCTGTTGCTTCACCATATTTAGGAAAGAGAGGTGGAAATACAATATATGGAGGAATTTCCTGGCCAAGCTTTCCTATGTATGGTATTTTTTTGAAATCACTACTTCTTAATACTGATAATCTTGCTGGTAATTGCCCAGCCTTTGCCCACTCTAAACTCTTTCTACTGACCCATCCTATGAAGGTTTTAGCTGCAGATAATTTATCAGGATCTAGTGTTCTCTGTCTGAATACTACGAAATTATGAGAACCTGCCCAATTTGCTAAAGTTTTCATTCCTAATTGTGGCACTCTTCCTGCTCCAAATTCTAATCCTGGTTGTTCCTGATATGCCGTTAACATCCATATGCCATTAAATTCCATAGCACAAGTTCCTCTCTTAAAGGCATCAACATCGGCATCTACTGCTACATTTTCTGGAGATACTTTATATACCTTTATTAAATCTACTAAAAACTGTAATGCGTCTACTCCCTCAGCAGAGTTGAATAGAGCTTTTTTATTATCTGGAGTAAATAGTGTTCCACCATTTCCAAAGAAAATAGAATACCATATCATGAAGTTAGGCCAACCAACAGGAATCATTGTTCCCCACTGATCTATCTTTCCATCACCATCTTTATCCTTTGTAAGTTTTTTAGCATATTCAATAAATTCTGTTCTATTCTTTGGCGGCTTTTCAGGATCTAAACCTGCTTCTCTAAATAGCTTTTTATTCCAGTAAAAAACTAGTGGATGTACATCTAATGGTATAGCATATCTTTTACCCTCATATATTCCTGCTCTCCAAACAGATGGTATAAAGTCTTTTTCTGAAAGTTTTAGTTCTGCTGCTAAATCATCTAATGGAATAATTACTCCTCTTGGTACATACGCTGAAATCTGATCTAAATGCATTATCCCTACATCTGGTGGATTTCCTGCTGCAACTGCTGCCACTACTTTTGTATAGTAATCTCCCCATGGCATAACAGACATCTTTACTTCTATTCTTCCTGCATAGGTTTTATTGAATTCATCTACAAGATTTTGCATGTATCTTCCATCAGGTCCTGTAAATCCATTCCAAAATGTAAGCTCTACTTTTTTAGCTGCAAGCCCTGGTCCTATTATTAAACTCAATACTAATATAGAAATTAAAACTAAAGAAACCTTTTTAAACATATCCTTTTACCTCCCATTAAAATTTTTGGAGAATTAAAAGGAGAAATTTTATTTATTGTCTTTTATCACCTCCTTTTTACAAGACTAATCCTAAACGTTGATATGCAAAATCCATAGCAAGCTTTGCAGCACCAGTCATACCCGCTTCATTACCCAAGAAAGCAAAAACAATTTTTACAGATTCCGCTGGCATTGAAAATACCCTTTCTTTTAGTGTTTCTCTAAGAGAATTCATAATCAATTCTCCTGCTTGCATAACTCCACCACCTAAGATTAATAACTCAGGATTAAAAAGATTTATTAGATTAGCAATTCCAATACCCAAATAATGCCCAGTATCTCTTAAAATTTCTAAAGCTAAGGGATCTCCTGACCACCCTGCACGTGATACAATTTCACCTGTTATTTTTTCTAACTTTCCTTCTACTAAATCATAAATTAGACTTTTTCTTCCTTTCTCTATTAACTCTTTAGCTCTTCTTGCTATAGCAGGACCTGAAGCAACAGCCTCAAGACATCCTTTATTTCCACAACTACATAATGGACCATCGTCTAATATAGTAGTATGTCCAATTTCTCCAGCTCCTTCACTTACTCCTTTATAAAGTTTTCCATCAATTATAATTCCTGCACCTATTCCTGTGCCCACATACATACAAACTAAATTATCAACACCCCTTCCTGCCCCAAAGAATTTCTCTCCTAAAGTTGCGCATCTTACGTCATTCTCAATAAGCACAGGAATATTCACTCTTTGATAAACAATGTCCCTTATGGGAATGTTATGCCAACCTAAATTAGGAGAAAATTTTGAAATACCATTTTTAGTATCCACAAGACCAGGTATGCCAATTCCTATTGCTAAGACTTTTTCTCGTGGAACTTCTGCTAATATAATAATTTTTTCTATTGCTTCTATAATTCTGTTTATTACTGCATCCTTACCATCTTGAGGATTAGTAGGTATTTTTAATTTATGTACAGGTTGAAGACTAAAATCCATAAGAAGAGCAGAAATATAAGTCATTCCAAGATTTATACCGATAACATAGCCTGCATGAGGATATATCTCCAAAAATATTGCAGGTCTTCCCCCGGTAGAATTTGCAGTCCCTGTCTCCAATATATAGGATTGTTTTTTTAATTCTTCTGTTATTATAGTTACTAATGCGGGAGAAAGATTTGTAATTTCTGCAATTTCCTTTCGAGAGATAGGAGCAAACCTTGCTATGGTTTGAAATACTAATGCTTTATTATTTTTTCTTAAGCCCTTTTGATTAGGCATGATCTTATTAATTTAAATCTTAAATTAAGTTTCTATTTATTTATCTATTCCAAAAGCATACTTTTAATTAACTTTACTTACATTATTTGCTTTATAATTATATTCTTAAAATCAGAAATCAAAAGTAAGATAATTTAAAATCTAAAATAACTTTAAAACAACTTTTATATTTTGTCAAGACTTATTTCTTAATTTATTTTGGAAAAATAAATGAGGATAAATATACTTGATTAAATACTGACTTCCAATAAAATATTTTCTTTTCTATATAATTCTAAGTTATCTGCATTAAACTCTGGTTTCATTGATACTTTTATATTGAATAAATCAATAAGGCACCAACCAGTAATAATAAATTCTTTTTCTTTTCTCTCGAAAGTATCAAAACATAGTAAAAGATGATGTCCATCTTCACTAACTTTATTTTTAGAGTTCTTTAAAGGGGAAAAATAAAAGTCTCTTGGTGAACCAACATCTCTCCGTGAAGTTGCTTTCACTTCTAAATATGTTACTCTCCCGTATATATCGGTAATTTTCTCATCAGGATAACCTGTAGATGTTAATCTTTCAAAAGAACTGATTATTTTGAGTTTTTCTCTGTTTTTCTCAAAAAATGAAGGGATCATTCTGTCTTCAAATATACCTACTTCATTATTACGAAAACTTTTTGGTTTAGGAGATTTAATCAATGTTTTATAAAGTTCAAAAGTTATAGGTTGTTTATTATATTGAGTAGCAAAATCATTTACGATAGTATAAATATCTTCTAATAACAATCTATCCCGCTCATCTTTCTTATCTATAGGGATTATTTTCTTATTTTTATTGTTCGACATAACTAATTATTTTTTAAATATTAATATGTTTTCCTTTTGCATCACATTATAAAGTCCAAAAATAATCTTATCTATATTTGTGATTAGTTTAAATCCTATCTTTTCTGCATAATCTATTATAAATTCAACAGTTTTAATCTCTTCTCCCATATAGGTTGCATTCCCTATTATAATAACTGCATATCTTCCAGGCTTTAGAACCCTAAACATCTCTTCCAAGCTTTTTTTCATATCCACGTTATATAAATCAAGTCTTGCCTGACCTTTACCTCGCACACCAATAAATTCTTCCCTAAGTGCAGAAAGATTATATCCTAATTCCATCAATGCTGTCATTTTCTAAATTAAGAGACCTTGAATCACCTATTCTAATATCAGTTTTTCCTAATTTTAAATTTAGCTTTTTAGATATTTCAATATAATCGGAAACTGAAGCTATCATTAGCTCTAAATTTTTTAAAAATGATTGAGAAAAATTTTTGCCTCGTCTTGCATTATCGCTTACGGCAACAAGTTTTGCCATTTTATAAAAATTTTTTACTTTCTCATTAGGTATTGTTTCTATAATATTATCAATAGTCTTTCCTTCTACATTAAATAATGATGGTTTTATACTTCTTGTTATTTCTTCTTTCCATTCTATTATTTCAGAGAAAGCGTCTAATGATTCTGTTTTTACCCTACTCTGAATAACACATAAAGGTGATATATCTATACCTATACAGTTTATTCCTAAAAGTTGTGCTTCTAAAGCAGTGGTACCACTTCCAATAAAGGGGTCAAGAATAGTTTCACCTTGTTTTATTCCAATAATATTCAAAAGAGCCCTTATCATTTGTGGATGAAATTTCCCTTTATAAGGATAAATCCAGTGGGTAAGATATTGATTTACAGAGCGTGTTCTATTCTTTTGAATAATCTGAAAATAATCGGTTGGTTTTCCTTTTACAAATTTAAAATATGCTAATCTCCTTCTGAGTTCTTCTTCATCTTCTACTTCTAATAGTTTAAACTCTCTTAGTCCATTAGTTACTTCAAATTTTACTCCAAGAGCATGCAATTCAAGTTGAGCTAATGCTAATTCATAAATAAACTGAACATTATCAAAAAGAACTAACTGTTTGTTTTCTGACAATTCATTATTATATGTCAAAAAAGAGCTAAATTCTTCAATTCTCTGTAACATTCTTCCCCCTTTTAAAAATAATTTTACCTTCTTTGTATAATATACCTTAAATTAAACCTAATAGTCAAATTTTACTTATCCACAACCTATAACAACAACTATAATGTATTTTAATTTTCTTTATAAAAAAATAAAAAATATTGTTGTAGTAGTAAGAGCTGTGGATAATGTGGATAAATATTAAAAATCGTTGAAGAATAAATGTTTAATCTTGTTGATAACTTTCCACATTTTATCCACAGTTTCCACATTTAAAATTCTATCCACAAAGTTATCCACAATTTAAGGGAGTTATCCACAGACTTATCCACAATTTTTCCACAAAGTTATCCACAGCTGTGGATATTTTATAAATCATAAAAATGAAAAAAGTTGTGATAAAATATAAAAAATAGTTTTTTAGGAGGGGAATAATGATAGAGGAAAGGAAAAAAGAAAAACCAAAGTACCTCATAATAACTGCGGATGATTTTGGTGTTTGCCATTCGGTGAATGAGGCAATAATTAAGCTTTTAGAGAATAAGGTTATATCTGGTGCTACTTTAATGGCACCATGCTCTTGGGCTATAGAGGCTGGAGAATGGGGGAGGATGCATCCTGAGGTAAGTATTGGTGTACATATAACATTAACCAGTGAATGGAAAAATTATAAATGGGGACCTGTCACAAGAAATAAAAGCGTATCAACATTAACAGATAAGTATGGATATTTTCCAGAAAGAGCGGAAGATTTGATTGGTAATGTGGATGAAAAGGAGTTGGAAGAAGAGATTAGAAATCAGATACTTTTGGTAAAAAAATTTGGGATATCACCATCCCATTTAGATAACCATATGGGAAGCTTATATTATGTTAATGGAAGAACTTATCTTCATTTATTAATTGATATTTGTGCAGAGTATAATATTCCTTTGAGGCTTCCTCGATACTTACCCCAAGATGTATTAAAGAGAATGGGACAGGATGCAATTGATGTTCATATGAAGTTGGTCGATATGGCAAAAAAGAAAAACGTACCTATTATTGATTATCTAATATCTTATCCTTATGAACTTAAAACATGCACTTCATATAACTCTTTTATAAGTATGATTATTAATTTATTAAAAAATTTAAAACCAGGAGTTTCTGAGATTATTATTCATCCATCGGTGGAGAGTGATGAGATAAAAGCCTTTAATCCTACTTGGGAAAAGAGGGTTTGGGAGTTTTTGGTATTTAAAAATGAATTGGTAAAAGCTACTATAGAAAGAGAAAATATAAATATAATTTCTTATAAAGATTTGAGAAATTTAACTATTTAGGAGCTGGAAGCAAAAATCTTCCAGCTCCTTTAAGAGTTAGTATTCTTCTAATATTACATTATCTAATATGATTGTACTTGGAACGCTTTTATCACTTATTTTCCCAAAATCAAAAACAATAGTAGTAGCATCATCTTTTAGTGTAAATTCCCAGGTGTAAGTTTTCATTTCAGGAGTTAAATTAAATACGGTTTTATCTATAATGGGCCATGGTGCCTGATTTACTATAGCTCTTACTTGTATATCTCTTTCTTTTGTTGAGCTTGCATCAAATTTAAGTACATACTTTGTATTCTTTTTTAAAGGAGTATGGGTACCAAATTGTATATGCCAAAAGTTAGTTCCTACATTATTTATTATGATATAAAATACTCCTTTTTTGCAACCATACTCTTCTGCCTCTGCTGGACTTGAAGCATCTATTACAATATACCAATTTTGTGGGGCTTGATAGATAACAGGTTCTTCAAAGTTTCCAAGAACTTTTACACTTTTTGGTTTTTTAGCTTCTTGTGCTAATGATAAGGAGAATATTACGAGAAGGGTCAGCAGGAGATACATTAAAAACTTTTTCATGGAGCTTTACCTCCTTGAGATAAATTTTTCTATGAATTATTATAATCTTTGTATATGGAAAAGCAAGATATTTTCTTATCTCTTCACAATTGTTATAAAAATTTGATTATACTTAATTTGAAAATATGTGGTAAAATATTTAAGGTATGGTCTCATTAAAAGGGAAAGTTGCTTTAATTACTGGTGCCAGTAGAGGAATTGGTAAGGCAATCTCAAAGGCTTTAGCCCAAGAAGGTGTAAATTTAGCTATAAACAGTAGGGCTGAAGAAAGTCTTCTTATCCTTAAAAATGAGCTTTCCATCTACAATATAGATATTCTTATATGCCCCTTTGATTTAAGAGATCCAAAGGCTCCTAAAATTTTAATTGAGAAAGTGGTTGAGCATTTTGGTGGTTTGGATATTCTCATAAATAATGCAGGTATTGCCCTTGCTAAATCCATAATGGATACTACAGAGGAAGAATGGGATGAGATAATGGCTGTAAATGCAAGGGCTCCCTTTTTCCTATCAAAGTATGCAATTCCCTACCTAAAAAAGTCTGACATACCTACTATTATAAATATTTCGTCGGTAGTTGGCACAAAAGGATATGTTAATCAAGGTGCATATACAGCATCAAAGCATGCATTAATGGGATTTACAAAGGTTTTAGCCCAGGAGGTCCATGAGGATGGAATAAGGGTACATGTTATCTCTCCTGGAGGGGTTGCCACAGATCTTGTTACTATTATGAGACCAGACCTTGATCCCTCCACTTTGATTAAGCCAGAGGAAATAGCGGAGGTAGTATTATTTTTATTAAAACATAGAGGGAATGCAGTTATAGATGAAATAAACATTAGAAGAGCACAAAATCCTCCTTGGAGATAGAATCTCTTAATTTATTCAATGCCCTCTTTTTATATATCTTTACACTCCCTCTGGAAATTTTTAATCTTTTTGCAATCTCCCTTTCTGATAAACCTACAAAATATATAAGTTTTATTATCTCTTTTTCCCTTTTTGAAAGCCCCCTGAGCCTTATCTTTTTATGGTTTTCCTCTGGAAAATTTTCATATACTATCTTTTGTTTCTCCAATAATTTCTTTCTAAAGGATTTCAAAGAAAAGTAGAGAGATTTTTTCAGATAGGAAGATAAATCTCCTTTTTCAGGCTCATATTTAGCTATAAGTTGGCGAAGGATAAGTTCACCCTCCTGTTTCCAGTCATCCCAATCGATCTCTTTCACATATAATAGGGATAAATATTTGTAAAGAAGAGGCTTATAGGCAGTTGCAAGACTTTCTCTATTCATTTTTCCCTCCCAAATTTTCAAAGATACCTTATTATATTTACTTATAGTAAAAATTTCAAGAGGAATTTTTACTTATGGTGATATTTTGGAAGGAAAAAAAGAAGCCACAGGCTCAACGGACCCTCCGGATTTTCATGGCAATCACCCCCTTTGCTTTCAGTCTCCCTTATCTCCTTCAGTAAGCAGGGAAGCTCTACTTCCCCTTTCCCAAAGGTCAGGAGACCTACTCCGCCACAGGGAGCCTTGCCACGGTCCTCCATCGGACCCCTTGATGCCTGTGGCAATTATATTATACCAAATCCATTCAAAAAATCAATACCTATTAAAATCTGACCTGTAATCAGTTTTTGAAAAGAAAAACCTCCCAGGGTTAGAATTAGATTAGAAAGAGATAACATCCAAACCCCGGGAGGTGAAAACTATGGTCATTAATATTCTACCAGATTTTTCTTTAAGAAAAAAGATAAAAGAAATTTTAATTGTGTTAATAATGAGTTTAATAAAAGAGAAAAAACCATCAATTAGAGCTCTTTCTAAAAAAGCTTT
>NIRF01000019.1 GCA_002878375.1 Dictyoglomus sp. NZ13-RE01 | reverse complement strand
GTATTTATGGGAGCATTGTTAGTTATTTACTTAACATCAAAAATAGAGAAGGGAGAGCATAGAATAAAGTTATTAAAAGAGGAATTAAAGAGAGGAATAATAAGCTTCATAAATTTTGCCTTAAGAATAATTGAGATATTAAGATTGAGGTTAAAGATAAGCAAGAAAGGAAGAATTGTGCTTATGATTGGGGGTGATTAAAAATGATTACAGATCAGCTATTAAAATCTGACCTGTAATCATTTATAATATTACGTAGGAAAAAAGCAGTTATAATATAGAACATGAGAAAAGAGAGAATAAATCAACTTAATGATAGGGATTTTAATTTTTCCGGAAAGTATGTTTTATATTGTATGGAAAATGCTCAGAGGGAAGATTATAATCATGCTCTTGAATTTGCTATACAGATAGCCAATGAATATAAAAAACCGGTGGTTGTAGCTTTTTTTATTACAGATAAATATAAACATTCTAACCAAAGATATTACAGATTTATGTTAGAAGGAATTATAAAAACTAAAAAAGATATAGAGAAAAGAGGAATAAATTTTATTATAAGGAAGAATGATTTTGTAAATGGATGTTTGTCTTTAAGTAAAGATGCTTTTTGTATTATCCTTGATAAAAGCTATCTTAAAACCCAAAGAAATTGGAGATATAAAGTAGCAGAAAAATCAGATATTAAAGTCTTTGAAGTTGAAACAGATGTTATCGTTCCAATAGAAGTGGTTTCAAAAGATATGGTTCCGTATGCCTATATATACAGAAAGAAAATTGAAAATTTATTTTTTGAATTTTTATACGATTATCAAAAATTAGAACCAAAAATAAAAACAGAACTTGATTTAGAAAGTCTAAATTTTGAAGAAGTGCAAAGCTATATTGACATTTTGAATATAGATAAATCTATACCTACCGTAGAAATATATTATAAAGGTGGATCTGACGAAGCTGAAAGTAAGCTAAAGGATTTTATAGAAAGAAAATTAAGCTACTATAAGGATTTTAGGTCTGACCCAAGTAAGGATTACCAATCAAATTTAAGCCCGTATCTACATTTTGGTCAGATTTCCTCTCAAAAAATTATGGTAGAGATATTAAAGCATTATGATTTTCAAGATGAAAATGTCCAATCTTTTTATAATGAAGCTGTAGTTTGGCGTGAGCTTGCAAGGAATTTTTGTTATTATAACCAATTTTACAACTATTATGAAGGTATTCCAGAGTGGGCTAAAAAAACATTGGAAGAGCATTTATCAGACAAAAGAGATTATATCTATGATATGGATACACTTGAAAACGCAAAAACCCATGATGTATATTGGAATTCAGCCCAAAAAGAGCTTTTAATTACGGGAAAGATGCACAATTATATGAGGATGTATTGGGCAAAAAAATTAATAGAATGGACAGTTCATCCCAAAAAAGCCTTTGATATAGCCTGCTATCTAAATGATAAATACGAACTTGATGGAAGAGATCCAAATGGATACGCAGGAATATCTTGGTGTTTCGGAGTCCACGATAGACCTTGGACTGAAAGAAAAATTTTTGGGAAAATAAGGTATATGAGTGATAAAGGCTTAGAAAAAAAGTTTGATATACATAAATATGTGAAAAAATGGATTACAATATAATAGAGATGCTATCTCCCTTCCTTGTTCCAGAAAATTTTTAAAAATTTATAACTCCTGTTTATCAAAATAAATTATACCTATGGTTATTAAAATAATAGAGTAGAGGAGAGTAAAAATGATGTTTTTAAAGGCATCTTTCCATATAGCTCCATTTACTATCCATTGATTTTGAAGGGAAGAAAGACTCATGGGATTATACTGTTCAAAATTAAGAAATATGGATAAAAGGTTAAAAAGGATAAATATTCCAAAAAATATTCCTGCAGATTGAATAGCATTATTTCCTAAGGAGCTTGAAAAAGTAGTTAAAGAGAGGATAAATAGGATATATAAAATGTAAAGAAGAGTAGAGGCTAAGGTGTTATAGATGGAAAGCTTAGAGAAAAGAAAATAAGTATAATATGCACAAAGGATATAGGATAGGAAAATAAGAAAGGTGGTTGTAAAAATTTGGAATAAAAATTTAGAAAGAAACCATTTTTTCCTATCAACCCCCATAGCTAAATGACTGGGCTTGGAATGGCAAAAAATATAAAGGCAAAAAGAAGAGCATAAAATTTTCCTGTTTTTAAAAGCTCTTTTGCTTCCTTTTTCATTAATTTCCAGATCATGATGTCACCTCAAAGAATATATCCTCTATACTGGGCTCTAAAAATTCAAAATGGAAAAGTGTAAGATCTTCTTCATAAATCATTTTAATGATCTCTTTTTGCGCAATTTCCATATCTTTTACTTGTAAAGTTAAAGTATTTTTGTTATTAAAAGAGATCTTTTCAATCCAGCTTTTTTCTTTTAATTTCTCATATAAAATTTGCCTTTTATCTACTTCTATAGAAATAATTCTTCTTGAAAACTTCTTTTTTAGGTTATCAATTGTATCATTAAGTATGAGCTTTCCATCTTTTAAAATTCCTATCCTATCACATATTCTTTCCACATCTGAAAGAATGTGTGTTGAGAAAAATATGGTTTTTTCACCCTTTAAAGAAGATATTAAATTAAGCACTTCTTTTCTGCCCTGTGGCTCAAGAGCGGATGTAGGTTCATCTAATATGAGAATTTGGGGATCTTTAAGAAGAGCTTGTGCAATGCCAAGTCTCTGCTTCATACCTCTTGAGAAAGTGCCAATTCTTTTCTTATCTACATTGATTATCTCTGAAAGAGTTTCTAAATATTCTTTAGCGGTAAAATAGTTATAAAAATTGGGAACATCAGGAAGAAAGCCTACTTTTTTTTTAAATAGTTCTTGCTTTTTGTAATATCCTCTCCAAGAACTATGGCATATCCCTTTTTGGGTTTTGCTAAATTAAGAAGGAGTCTTATGGTGGTAGTTTTTCCGGCACCATTTGGTCCCAAATATCCAAAGATAACACCCTTTGGTACCTCTAAATTCAAATCATCTACTGCCTTTTTATTTTTGAAATACTTACAAAGACCATAGGTCTCTATTGCATTCATTCTACTTTCTCCCAAATATAAAATAGGTAATGGGTCCTAAAATTCCCCCTTCTTATTTTCTATCCTTTTATAAAGGATAAAGGAATAAAAGATAGAAAGTACTCCAGAAAGGAAGACCGAAAGGATCAAAAATACAAAATTCCAATAAGGAGGCAAAAATCCAGTTATTATCATAAGTATTCCAGAAATTACAAATAGGTATCCGCCAAATCTGTGGGTTTTTCTCCATACCTCTTCATTGGATAGGGTCCATGGTGTCCTAATTCCTACAAACCAATTGTGCTTTATTCTTGGCATATAGTTTCCAAGGATAATAAAAAGTATTCCAATAGTAATTGGAACAATCTTAGGAATAAGATCCTTTGGACCACCTAAACCAACAATAATAGTAATGTAGTATAAAATAGAAAGAACTATAACCAATGACAGCTTAATTATCTGATAGACTTTTTCAAACTTTATATAATTTTCTCTCTCAGGATCAATGTAAGGGATAAATAATAAACCAAGATACAAAAACAAGGTTAATAAAGGTATAGCCCAAACGCCCTCAAATTTTGATCCATATCTATCAATCTCTCCCTTAAAGTTCCAATGCATGGGAATTTTTTCAGGAAGAAAAGGATAACTTACAAAACCTATAATAAACATAAGTAGAATGAGTAATATAATAATTAGGTCTTTTCTTAAAATTTCTCTACTCACCTTGTAACTTTTCATCTTTATCCTCCCTTTTACTTAGGGTATCCATAAACCAGATTAGTATCTCTTGAAAAACGGTAGTATTTAGCGAGTATACTATGTATTTTCCTCTCCTCTCATCGGTAATAAGACCTGCTTGTTTCAAAACATCTAAGTGGTGGGATATAGTAGCCCAGGACTTTTCAAATTTTTCTGCAATCTCCCCTGCAGTCATATCCCTCTCAGAAAGAAGTTTTAAAATCTTTCTTCTTGTCTCATCACTTAAAGCTTTAAAAACTAAATCCATATGTGCCCTTCTTAAACATTTAGATAACCTTCTAAATGATTATAGAATGATTTCCTAAAAGTGTCAAGGAAGAGCAAATAAGTGGATTATAAAATAATTAAAAAAAGGAGCAGGGATTTTCTCCCTGCTCCCTAATTGTCACCCGTCACTCGTCACCCGTCACTCATTTAGTAGGGTAAGTGTTACCATCCTTATCAAGCTTTAAAATATATACATCTTTTCCTCCCATCCCAAAAGAGTCTGTATGTCCAGCCACAATGTATCCACCATCGTCTGTCTCTTGAACGGAAGCTGCCGAATCCCAATTACTTCCACCATATGTTTTTTGCCAAATTAAACTCCCGTCTGCATTAAGCTTTAAAATATAAGCATCACTTGCTATTGCCCCAAAGGACCAAGTTAATCCAGCGACAATATATCCACCATCACTTGTTCTTTGAATATCATTTGCCCACTCATCAGCGTTTTCACCAAAAGTTTTTTGCCAAATTAAATTTCCCTTTGCATCAAGCTTTAAAATATATACATCTCTCCATCCTTTCCCAAAAGACTCTGTATATCCAGCCACAATGTATCCACCATCGCTTGTCTGTTGAATGGAATATGCCTCATCCCATTTACTTCCACCAAAAGTGTTTTCCCAAACTTTATTTCCATCCGCGTCAAATTTTACTACGTATACATCAAATCTATTTGTAGTGTATTTCCTTCCGGCAACAATGTATCCACCATCACTTGTCTGTTGAATGGAATATGCGTCATCTTCATCATATCCACCAAAAGTTTTATCCCAGACATAATTTCCGTTTGTATTAAGTTTTAAAATATACGCATCTCCTCCTTTAGACCCAGCAACGATGTATCCATTGGCTGTCTCTATAATAGAGAATGCTTTCTCATCAGTGCCTTCTTCGCCAAAAGTTTTTTCCCAATCTAAATCCCCGTTTGATTTAAGCTTTAAAATGTATATATCGTAATCATATTTAATCCCTCCTTTTGGGACAAGTTTAGTTCCAGCGACAATATATCCACCATCGCTTGTTCTTTGAATAGCATTTGCCCACTCATCATCGCTTCCACCAAAAGTTTTTTGCCAAATTAAATTCTCATTTGCATCAAGCTTTAAAATATATACATCTTTTCCTCCCATTCCAAAAGACTCTGTATATCCAGCCACAATGTATCCACCATCGCTTGTCTTCTTAATAGAATATGCCACATCATCATTAGGTCCGCCAAAAGTTTTTGGCCAAGAGTTAGGTTGTTGTGGCTGTATAGGTTGCTGTGGAGAACATCCTGAAATTAGAAAGATAAGTACTAAAAGGGAAATAAAAATTTTAATTTTAATCATCTTCTACACCCCCATATCGGAAATTTTATTATATTATATCATTTTTTCAAATATTTTTTAATATTATAAAAGGTTTTAGAAAAACATAAAAAAAAGAGCAGGGCTTTTCTCCCTGCTCCCTAATTGTCACCCATTACGCGTCACTCGTCACCCGTCACGCGTTACCAATCAATCCACCTTTACTCCCAAAAAGGTTTTAACGAGGTTTCCAATGAGAAAAGTTATAGTGGATACCAAAAATATGATGAAAATCATTTCAAAAAATCTCTTTCTAAATTCAAGGTCTTGGGCAATAGAGATGTAAAAGGTAAAGATAAATACAAGAAGTACTGCAAATATTATGCTAAATAGAAAGGAGATAGCATAGTGTTTGAATAAAAAGTAGGGAAGAATTAGGCAAAATACCGCCAAAACATAGGTTATGCCTGTTATTATGGCTGCAAAAGTTGGATTTTTCTCTTTTCCTTCTGATTTTGTGGATAGATATTCGGAGCCTGCCATGGAAAGAGATGCAGAGATCCCTGTTATAAGCCCTGAGAGAGCAATAAGCTGAGTATTTCTCAAGGAGAAGGTAAGTCCTGCTAAGACCCCTGTAAGCTCTACTAAA
Organism: Dictyoglomus sp. NZ13-RE01; assembly: GCA_002878375.1. Taxonomy (NCBI): domain Bacteria; kingdom Pseudomonadati; phylum Dictyoglomota; class Dictyoglomia; order Dictyoglomales; family Dictyoglomaceae; genus Dictyoglomus; species Dictyoglomus sp. NZ13-RE01. Next base: position 15,709 of record NIRF01000019.1, on the reverse strand, counting down.
GCATCACTTAGCCCTAAAACCATAGACCCTACATATTTTAATCTCTCTTCATCTAATATACTTAGTATCTCTTCTTCATGCTCTTTTTCGTCAAATACAATGTCTTTTACCTGGGGAGAAAGGTTTAAAATATTCTCATATCTTTTTTGGGCTAATTTTTCTCCCTTTTCCATCAATTTTAGTCCAAAAGTAAACCCAAATATTTTTATGACGATCAAGTAGAAGAAGTATTTTAGCCTGTTTATCTGTACTTCAGTTTTTGTAATCTCTTTTAATCTTTCATAATGACCTAATTCTTCCTTAGATAGTCTATTTAGAATCTCTTTGTTATGACTATCCTTTATTTTGCTTGCTAACTTCTTGTATATATAATGTTCTGTTAATTCATTTCTTTGAAGAATGAGAAGCTCTTTCATAGATAAATTATTCTACAGTAACCTCAATAGGAGTTGTATTCAAAAGGTTATCTGCAATAGGACATCTGGACTCTACTTCTTTTATAAAGGCTTCTTTCTCTTCCTTTGTTAGATCACCTTCTACTTTTACCCTTACTCTAACTGCATAAAAACCTGCCCTTGGCTCTTTCTCTTTTCCAAGTAAAACATCGTAGTTTATATCTCCTTCTACTTCAGCAGAAAGCCCTGTTATATTTAATCTCTTCTGCTTTGCCACAATTAATCCAATAGTAACAACACATGAACCAAGAGAAACAAAAAGATATTCTAATGGGGTTGGTCCTTTATTTTGTCCACCAGATGCTTCTGGCTGATCTACTAAAACAGTATGCTCCCTTACCTTTGCTTCTACAAGAAAGTTTCCAGCCCAATTTGTGCTTACTTTTATAGTTTTATTGGTCGCCATAAAAAACACCTCCTAAAGTATTTATTTTAATACATAATTATTATATAATATTAAATCAAAAATAAAAAGGGGGGAGATTATGAACGTTGGGAAAACTGATGCCATCATAAGGGTAATCGTTGGGATGCTTCTTCCTCATTTTACAAAATGGGGTATAGTCTCTGGCACTGCCTGGGGTGTAATTCTACACATAATAGGGTTTATTTTAGTGTTTACTTCAGCTGTTAGATACTGTCCTCTTTATAAGCTCCTAAATATGTCTACCTACAAAGGATAGAAAGAAGGGGGAAAATTCTCCCCCCCTTTATTTTTTACTCTCTTTTTCCAAGGAGCATATCCACCTGAATTAATCCATGTACAGAATCTTTAACCATCTTAAGTAGGTTTACGATGTAGAGGGTTTGTTCTTCCTCTTCGACTTGCTCCTTTACAAACCATTGTAGCATGTTCTGGGTTGGAAAATCTTTTTCTGCTATAGCAAGCTCCATGAGCTTATGAATATTTTGGGAGATAAAAACCTCATGTTTATATGTATCCTCAAAGGCTTCTAAAAGAGAGCTCCATTCTGTTTTTGGCTTTTCTATAGCTTCAAGTACTACTCTTCCTCCAACCTCATTTAAGTACTCAATTAGTTTTTCTGCATGGGTTAATTCCTCTTTATACTGTTTGTACATCCAGTTTGCAGCCCCTTTAAGGTTCATTGCTTCAAAGTTTTGTGCCATTGATAAATAAAGATACGCGGAGAAAAATTCTCTATTAATTTGTTCATTTATAGCCTTCTCAAGATTTTTAGAAATCACTTAAAATCACCTCTCTTATTTTGAAGTTTTCCAGAGACCGTGTAGATTGCAGTATTCACGAGCCTCTACTATGGAATCAATTTTCCATCCTACGAAAACCTCTGGCTTATCGCCAGGTTTTAGAAAAACTCTTACAGTCTTTCCCTCTTTATTTCTAACCTCAACCCACTCAATGAAATGGGTCTCTTCCATGGGATGTGGCACAGATCCTATTTTAACAATGGTTCCATTTTCTGCAGGCTCAAGAACAGGCACATGCTTTTCCAATGAAGCGTCAGTTGTATTTTCTACAAGTTTTTTCATGGGTTGACCACAGCAAACAAGGGTACCTTTTCCTCCATGTAAAACTTCCACTATATTCCCACATATCTCACATTTATATATCTCTCTTATATATATCTCTCTTACTTCCGCCATAGGCGCACCTCCATTTTTTAAAATAAAAATAATTTTAATTTTATTATACCACAGATTAAAAGAATTATCTCATTGTTTTTACGAAATAGTTAAGTTTTGAAATAATAATTTTCAAAAAATAGTTTTTGTCATTTCTTGAAAAAATACCTTAAAAATTGTTTCATAAAAAAAAGGAGGATGAAAAATGAAGGTAAAAGAGTTAACTTTAAAGAATAAAACGGGATTACACGCACGTCCTGCTGCTATTTTTGTCCAGACCGCCAGTAAATTTAAGAGCAGAATAACCATAAAAGCCAATGGAAAGGAAGCAGATGCAAAAAGTATTTTGAAAGTTTTAACTTTAGGTGCAAATAAGGGAACTAAAATTATAATAGAAGTTGAGGGAGAAGATGAAGAAGAAGCCTTAAAGACTCTTTCTGAACTTATAGAGTCGGGTTTAGGGGAAGGTAATGGGGAAAATTGATAGAAAAGAGAGAATTTTAAGATTATTATGTGAGTCTTCTCAGCCATTGAGCATAGAAGAAATTGCTGAGAAAACAAAATATAGTTTGTCTACTATTAGGAGAGAGATAAGAGAACTTGAGGATTTCTTGTATCAATATGGTATTGAAATAAAAATTATTCCTTATAAAGGAGTAACCTTAGAGAATTTTAATGGAAAAACTTGTGATGAGATTTTTTCTTTAATTAGTCTTCAGGATAAATTATCAAAACAAAAGAGACAAAAGATTATGATTCTTGATCTTTTACTTTCTCAAGAAAAAATAACAATTGAAAATTGGGAGGAAAAGTTCAGAGTTAGTCATCCAACTGTTATTCAGGATTTTAAGCAAGTTAAAAACTGGGTAATAAAGCACAATCTTTTTATAATAGCAAAGCCTCATTATGGGATTAAGTTAGAAGGGGAAGAAAAGTTTAAAAGACAAGCCCTTTTGGATTTAATCTTAGAGGATCTATCTGAAGAAGAAAAGGGTAAATTATTAGAAAGCATATTATCAAACCACAAAATTTCTGCACCTTGGAATCGGATTGTTTCTGTTTCCTTTTTGGGGATTATTAGTTTTCTTAATGAGATTGAAAAGAATTTAAACATAAAATTTACTGATGATAGTTTTCTCCAATTGTTATTAATAATTGGAATAACCATAAATAGAATAATTCAAGACTTCAAAGTAGAAAAAATTAATCTTGAAGATTTTAGTTTAGCCTCTCAATACAAGATTCTTGAAGATTTTTATAATGTTAACATTTCAGAGGAGGAACGAAAATTTTTAAACTTATATCTTTTATCTTCAGATTTAGAATCAGGTAAGTCTCTTCTCAAAGAAGATGAAAGGTTAAAAAATATTTTAGAAAAAGAATTTTTTAATTCTTATTCTTTTAGAAATAACGTCATAAGATTGTTTATTACGCATTTGCAGAATGCTATTTTTAAAATCAAAAACAATATAACAATTTATAATCCTATGTTAGAGAAAATAAAAAGGAGTTATCCTATTTTATATCATATATCCTCAGAATTATCAGAGTTATTATCAAAAAGATTAAATTTATATATTCCAGAAGAGGAAAAAGGATATATTACTCTACATTTGGTTAGAGTTTTGGAGAAATTAGCTAAAAATAAGAAGATTATTGTAATATGTCCATCGGGAGTTTTAACTGCAAATATTTTAGCAGAGAAGATTAAAAAAATTTTAGATAAAGTAGAAATTATAGGAATAACTTCTATTCGGGATCTTACAAAACTTCCACGCAGAGGTTTTATATACGTTAGTACTATTCCTCTCCCTGATTTTAAATCACCATATCTTTTAATTTCTCCATTCTTTTCTCAGGAAGAAGGAGAAAAACTTAAAAAATATATTTACAGCCTTTATGAAGAAAAGGTATTTATTGATGTTTTTGAGATAAATAATGAGGAAGAACTAAATTCTTATATATATGGAAATTTTAAGATTATTCCTGTAAAGGAGAGGATATTTTGGATTTTTTCTAAGGATGAACCTATGGAGGAAAAGTTTTTGCTATTTAAAAATTTAAAAAATAAGTCCTTCTATTTATATCTTCATCTTTTTGATCCTTTCAAGACTATATGGCTTTCTCAAGAAATCCTATCTTCTTTGTCTTTTAAGAGATTAAGTAAGGCGAATAGGAATTACATCACTAAATTGTTCTATTCAGTAGAAAGGGGTATAGAAAAATGAGGGTGCTAAAAGGAATTCCTGCATCTTCTGGAATTGGTATAGGTAAAATTTTTGTTTGGAGAGTTAAAGAAGAGGATTTTTCTTATAAAGGATTAGAGGCGAAATCCCTATGGAATAAAGCAAAAGAAATATTGAAAAAGGACTTAGAGAGTAAGATAAATAATTTAAGTGAAATTGAGAAGGAATTAGTCTCTTTTTATCTTCTTTTATTGGATGACCCATACTTCCAGGAATATTTATATGAAAAAATAGAAGATGGTTTAGATTTTAAAAGGTCTTTAGAAGAAACCATTGAAAAATTCAAAAAAGAATTCCTGAGTTTGGATAGTTATTTTCAAGCAAGAGCTCAAGACATAGAAGCTCTCAAGCAGGAGATATTTAGAGTTCTTAGGGATGAAAGTTATCCAAATTTAAATGAACCTTCCATCTTAGTTTCTCAAGAGTTAACTCCATGGCAATTAATTAATCTTCCGAAGGAAAATCTTTTAGGTATTGTTAGCAGTAAAGGTGGAGTACTTTCTCATCTTTCCATAATTGCTAGAAATTTCAATTTACCTCTTGTTATTGGGATTGATATATCAGAAATAAAAGAAAAAAGTTTGGGAATCATAGATGGAGAAAAAGGTATCCTTATATTAGATCCGACCCCATTAGAGGTTGATAGATACAAAAAGTTATATGAAAAAGTTAGGAAAATTCAGGAAGAGTCAAAACTTTTTAAAAATTACATCCCAAAGAAGATGAATAATAAAAGTTTGATAATAGCAAGTAATATTGGAAGTTTGGAAGATGCATATTTGGCTTTGGAACAAGGAGCCATGGGGATTGGACTTTTTAGAACAGAATTTTTGTTTTTATCAAGAAATAATCCTCCATCAGAAGAAGAACAATATGAAGTTTATAAAAAAGTTGGAGATCTATTTTCAGAATATCCAGTAATTATTAGGACCTTAGATATAGGTGGGGATAAGTTTCTTCCTTATATTAAGTTTGAGAAGGAAGAAAATCCCTTTTTAGGACTTAGGGGATTAAGATGGTCTTTACATGAAAAGGAGCTTTTCAAAACCCAAATAAAGGCAATATTAAGAGCAAAAAAAGGTAATAATATTCATTTAATGTTTCCTATGGTTAATTTTTCTGAAGAAATTGTTAAAGCGAAAAAAATAATAGAAGAAGCTCAGGAAGAACTAAAAAGTGAAGGAAAAGAATATGATGTACCTCCTATAGGGATCATGCTTGAAACACCTATATCAATATTGAACATTCATAATTTAGCTCCTTTAGTGGACTTTTTTAGTCTTGGGACGAATGACTTATTGCAATATACTTTTGCTACTGATAGAACAAATGAAAAAGTTTCCTATCTTTATAAACCTTATCATCCTTCTTTTTGGAAATTAATTAAAGAAGCCATAGATTCTGCTCATAAATTTGGGAAATGGATAGGTATTTGTGGAGAATTAGGAGGAGACCTAAAGGCTTTTCCTCTCCTTTACTCTTTGGATATAGATGAGGTTAGTGTTGCTCCTTTAAAAGTACCAATGATTAAGTTATTAAGTTCTAAAGTCTCTAAGATTGATATTTCTTTTGATAAATTGAAAGAAGAGGAATTAGAAGAGATTTTAGAAAAAAATTATGAAAGAATTTTGGAGAATATATAATTAGTAAAGTTTTGAAAGAATTAACTTGCTAAATAATATTTTTAATTTGATTGAATTATAACAAGTTTTATTTTAATTTTAAATTAAGAAACTCTGGGGAGGAAACTATGAGGCTTTTAGATTTGCTCACCTTAGAAAGGATAAGAGTGAATGTGAAAGCTAAAGATTGGAAAGATGCTATTAGAAATGTGGGAGAATTGATGGTGAAGACCCAATGTGTAGAGGAAAGATATATAGATGCAATGATAAAGGTGGCTGAAAGTTTAGGACCTTATATTGTGATTGTGCCAGGAGTAGCGTTTCCTCATGCAAGACCCGAAGATGGTGTTATAAGTCCGTGTTTTGCTCTTATAACCTTAGAAGAACCTATTAACTTTGGAAATCCTCAAAATGATCCGGTAAAGCTTGTTATTGGTTTTGCAGCTATAGATAATGAACAGCATTTGGAGGCTTTAAAAGAGCTTTCAGAAATTTTGTCAAATGATGATTTAGTGAAAAAAATTATTCAAGCTAAAGAAGAAAGAGAAATTTTTGAAATTATAAAACAATTTAATGGGGTGAATTAAGATGGAGACAAAAAGATTGAAGATATTAGCAGTGTGTGGAATGGGTCTTGGTAGTTCTTTAATTTTAAAAATGACGGTAGAAAAAGCTGTAAAGGAGTTAGGATTGAATGCTGAGGTTGTTACAGCTGATATAGTGACAGCAAAAGGAGCTGGTTCTGATGCTGACATAATAATAACTTCTGAGGAATTAGCTCAACAATTGGGGGACATAAAATCAAAGATTGTAACGGTAAAGAATTTTGTAAATGTTGAAGAGTTTGTGAATGGTCTCAAAAAAGTTTTAAATTTATAAAGTTAATTGAAAGGAGGTATCTTCATGGGTTTTCTTAAGTTTCTCCAAGATATTTTAAGCGTGCCGGCAATTTTAGTAGGAATTGTTGCTTTTGTGGGATTAGTAGTACAGAAAAAGACATTTTCTGAAGTGATAAGTGGAAGTATTAAAAGTGTGCTGGGATTTCTTATTTTGGTGGCTGGAGCAGTAACCTTAATTGGTTCTCTAAATGCATTAGGTCCTATGTTAGAGGTTGGATTTGGAATTAAAGGAGTAGTTCCTAATAATGAAGCAATAGTAGCAATTGCTCAAAAGACTTTAGGAAGAGAAACTGCCTTAATTATGGTATTTGGTTTTCTCGTGAATATTCTTCTTGCTCGTATTACACCTTTTAAATTTATATGGTTGACTGGACACCATAGTTTCTACATGGCATGTCTTATCTCTGCCACTTTAGGTACTGTAGGACTGAGTGGAGTTTGGCTTATTATAGTTGGCTCAATAATTCTTGGTTTAATGCAAGTACTCATGCCTGCATGGATACACCCATACATGAGAAAGGTTACAGGCTCTGATGATATTGCTTTAGGGCATTTTGGTACCTTAGGATACTTTGTATCTGGAACAATTGGCAAACTTGTAGGAAATCCTGAAGATAGTACAGAAAAACTGTCATTTCCAAAAAGCTTAGGATTCTTAAGAGAGTCTTTAGTAGCAACAGGTTTAGTTATGATTATAGTTTTCCTTATTGCAAGCTTTGCAGTAGGGGGCAGTTATGTTGAAAGTAAACTTAGTGGAGGACAAAATTTCATTGTTTTTGCTATAGTACAAGCTCTTACTTTTGCTGCTGGTGTTGGAGTTGTAATTTATGGAGTTAGAATGATCGTAGCAGAAATAGTTCCCGCATTTAAAGGTATCTCTGATAAAATTGTCCCTGAGGCAAAACCAGCTTTAGATTGTCCTGTTACCTTCCCATATGCTCCAAATGCAGTAATAATAGGGTTTATTTTTAGCTTTTTGGGTGGCATAGTTTCTATGTTGATAATGCCACTTTTAGGACTTCCAGTTATAATTCCTGGATTGGTACCACATTTCTTTGTAGGAGGTACAGCAGGAGTTTTAGGTAATGCAACAGGTGGAAAGAAAGGGGCGATATTAGGATCTTTTGTTAATGGTATTATAATTAGTTTTGGTGCAGCACTATTATTACCAGCCCTTGGAAATCTTGGTTTTGAGAATACAACTTTTGGAGATTCAGACTTCCAATGGCTTGGAATTTTAATAAGCTTAATTGGAAGATTATTTAAATAATTTTTAAGGGACGGCTTATAAGCCGTCCCTTATTTTTCAAACCTCTATTACCAAACCTTCAAAGGGAAGAAGATTAATCTCTCCATCTATTTTTTCTCCTTCTTCCCTATGGGTTCCAATAAATATTTTACCTTTATAATCAATAGATATTTTCTTTTCTTTATCACTGAAATTTAATATTATTAATTTCCTTTCCTCTTCATGAACCCTCATATAGGCTAATATATCGTTTATTCCAGGAATTACAAATTCAAGATCTCCGAGTTTTAATGCTAAAGATTCTCTTCTTTTATAAATTAAATTTCTGTAATAATTCAGGATAGAATTTTTATCTTTCTTTTCTTTCTCTACATTTACATAAGTTTTATTTTCGTTTACTGGTAACCAAGGCTCCACATTAGAAAATCCAGCATATTTTGAATCATCCCATTGCATGGGGGTTCTTGCTGTATCTCTTCCTTCTTTCTCAGGCCATAATGCCTTTCCCATTGGGTCCTCTATTTTTTCATAAGGAATAGGTGTATTTTCCATTCCTATTTCTTCACCATAATAAATAAAGGGAGTTCCTCTTAAAGTAAGAAGTAAAGTAGCCATTAGTTTAGATACAAGATCTCTTGGAAGTTCTATTTCTTTTCCTTCTTCCCTCAAAAGATATCTTAAGCGGGATATATATCTATAAACATCATGGTTTCCCAAAACATAACAAGGCCAAGATAAGTTTTCAAATAGATCCTCCTGATTTTTAATTAGATTATAAATCACATGGGCATCAAAGGTGAGATTATGTAAAAAATCAAAGTTAAAAGCAAGATGTAATCTTCCAGGAAGGGTAAACAAAAGGTAGAAAAATAGTCCACTATAGGAGGAAACTTCACCAATGCCAATTCTTTCAGGCTCATAGGAATCTAATAAATCTCTTATTTCCTCTATCAATAAAAAGGTTTCAGGTCTTCCTACAAAAGGGAAGATATGATATTCTTTTATTGGAGTTATTTCTCCAGGGGCAATGACTTTTTTCCTTTTTACGATATCTCTAAATTTTGGATCTTTAAAAAAGGAACTTACCACATCAAATCTAAAGCCATCTACTCCCTTGTCAAGCCAAAACCTCATAACATCAAATATGGCCTTTTTAACTTCTTCATTCCTCCAATTTAGGTCAGGCTGTTCCTTAGCAAATAAATGAAGATAGTATTGTTTTCTTTCTTCACACCACTCCCAAGCACTTTGAGGCTTGCTTCCAGAGAAAAAGGATATCCAGTTATTTGGGGGTGAGCCATCTGGCTTTGGATCCATCCAAATATACCAATCCGCTTTAGGATTTGTTCTATCCTTTTTTGACTCTTGGAACCATGGATGCTGATCTGAAGTATGGTTAAAGACCTGATCAATAATAACCTTTATATTTCTTTTATGAGCCTCTTCTAAGAGCTCATCAAAGTCCTTCATGGTTCCAAATATAGGATCCACATCATAATAATCCGATATATCATAACCTCCATCTAACATAGGAGATTTAAAAAAGGGCGATATCCAAATAGCATCTATTCCAAGCCATTTTAAATAGTCCAATTTTTTAGTTATTCCCTTTAAATCTCCTATCCCGTCATCATTACTATCAAAAAAGCTTCTTGGATATATTTGATAAAAAACTGCAGACTTCCACCAAGACATTTCCAACATTCCTTTCTTTTATAATTTTTTAGGATAACAGATTTTAATATTTTAAACATATCTTATCAACATACAAAAACTAATTTACTCTTGACACCGGTATAATATAATAATATAATTTTTTGGAAACGGTTCAATATAAATAAAAAAGAAAAGGGGTGAGAAGGTAGTTTAATAAAAAATTTCTTCGTAGGAATAGTTTCCAAAAAGTATATTTTTAAGGGGGTTTAAAGATGAGAAAAGGTATTTTAGTATCAATTCTTTTAATTTCCTTGCTTGTTCTTTCCTCTTTAACATCCGCTCAGCAAAAAACATTAACAGTAATCAGTGGATGGGCAGGCGCTGAAATGGAAGGATTTATGCCTGTCCTTAAAGCCTTTGAGCAGGAAACAGGAATAAAAGTAGAATATAAGATTTATAGAGCGGAAGATCTTGCAACCCTTCTTCCAGCACAATTTTCAGCAAAGACTACTCCTGGTGATGTAATTTTCATGTGGGCATGGTTTATCAAAGAGAAGGCAAAAGAAGGACATGTTCTTGAGCTTACAGGATTAATAAATGAGAAAGATTTTGTAAAAGGCTCCTTGGATGCAGTAAAAATTGGAAATAAAATTTATGGTGGAGTATATACAGGAAAAGTAAAACCAGGATTTTGGTATAGAAAATCCTTCTTCCAAAAAAACAATCTTACAGTTCCTAATAGCTGGACAAGTTTTGTTTCTTTATTGAAAAAGATAAAGCAAATTCCAGGAATTAAAGCTCCAATAGCCAGTGGGGATGGTGTTGGTTGGCCACTTTCTGATGTAACTGAGCATTTCTTAGCAACTTTTGGTGGACCACAACTAAACTTAGATTTGATTGCAGGAAAAGTTAGATGGACAGATCCTAAAGTAAGAGCAATATTTGAAAATAGGTTAGTTCCTCTACTTAAGGCTGGATATTTTGGAGAGCCTACTGAATGGACTATGGCTCTTCAGATGTGGTGGAATGGAGATTATGGATTATACTTTATGGGAAGTTGGATTACTGGAATGGTTAAAGATCCATCTGATTTAGGAGTATTCTCTCTTCCTGGAGCAAGAGGAATAGTTTTTGGAGCAGATTATTTATTTGTTCCAGCGTATACTAAATATCCAGAGGAAGCAAAGAAATTAGCACAATTCTTAGTGACAAAAGGTCAAGAGATTCAAGTAAGACAGGGTGGACATATTGCTACAAATATTCATGTGCCTTTGTCTTCCTACCCACCTGTAGATAGAGAAGTAGCTAATTTAATGAAAGGAAAAACTGCACTTCCTGACTTAGATGATAGTATTGGTGGAGAATTTCAGGCTACTTTTTGGGATCAGTTAAAACTTCTCTGGGTAAGACCTGAAAGAGTAGATGATGTATTAAAAACTTTAGATGAGAAAGCACCAAAGAAGTAGGGGTTAGAAAATGTTACGACTTAAAGAAAGAGTTCTTCAAAGTATATTTTTTATACCAGCTTTGATACTTATCATAGCCTTTGTTTTATATCCAGTTTTTAGAACTATTGGACTAAGTTTTGTATCAAAGGATGGTAGTTTTGTCTTTTTGAAGAACTATGTTGAGGTTTTAAGTCGTAAAGAGATAATAGATTTAGAGGGGTTCACCAGGGGATTCCCCCTGGGAGCCCTTCTCCATAATTTACTATGGATTTTGATACATCTTCCTCTAACTACTCTTTTAGGTCTTTTTCTTGCTGTTTTGTTCAGAGATTTGAAATATAATTTCATATTTAAATCCGCCATATTCTTAGGGATGATAACTCCAATGGTTATTGGAGGAGTTCTTTTAAGATTTATGTTTGATAAGGACGTAGGTATATTAAATACCTTTTTAAGAGTTGTAGGGATAACTCCAAAAACGTGGACAGCATACCCAGAAACTTCTCTTTTATCTCTCATTTTTGGATCTATTTGGCTTTGGACTGGATTTAGTATGATAATATACTCTGCAGGCTTGGAAACAATTCCAGAAGAGATTTATGAGGCTGCAAAAATTGATGGAGCATCTTCTAAAGATATTTTCTTTAAAATAACTCTTCCTCTACTTAAACCTATAACCATTGTTGTAGTAACTATGACCTTGCTTTGGGAATTAAAGATCTTTGATATTGTATATGTAGCAACTATGGGAGGACCTGGAGGAGCATCTAATGTATTAGCTCTTCAGATGTATTTTTATGCCTTTAGACAATTTGATTTTAATAGTGCAGCGGTGGTTTCAACTTTTTTAATGCTTTTAACTCTGTTAGTAAGTATTCCTATGATTATTAATACACAAGGTGAGAAAAAATGAAGAGAAATAGCTTGTTTATACTATTAAAATATATTCTTGCAGGGATCATTGCTATTCTTTGGGTAATACCTTTTCTGGGAGTATTAATGACCGCTATAAGACCTTTAAACGAGGTTATATACGGATGGTGGAACCTTAAAAACTTTAATATAACCTTTGAAAACTTCATTAATGCTTGGAGGCATCCTACTGCGCCATTATCTCAGGGAATGAAAAACTCTTTACTTGTTGCATTTCCTTCAACTATTTTTCCTCTCTTTATATCCGCTTTGGCAGGTTATGGATTTGCAAGATTTAGTTTTCCTATTAAAAATTATCTCTTCATAACTATAGTTCTTTTAATGTCTCTTCCTCAACAAATGATAGCAGTCCCAATCTTTCAAACTATGAATAATTTAAAGCTATTAAATACATACTTGGGTTTAATAGTGGTTCATACTGCATGGGGATTACCTTGGATTGTCTTTTTCTTAAGAAACTTCTTTATAACTCTTCCAACAGATATAGAAGAAGCAGCAAAAATAGATGGTGCTGGAGATTTTACAATATTTTTCAGAATTATATTACCTGTTGCGTTACCTGCCCTCCTTTCTGCATCGGTTCTGCAATTCATGTGGGTATGGAGTGATTTTTTCTTAGCCCTAATCTTGATCTATTCTCCTGATAAACTTCTAATTACTCAGAGAATTCCTCTTATGAGAGGAGTCTATCACGTAGATTGGGGAGCTTTAACAGCGGGAACAATCATTGCTATGTCTGTTCCCCTATTGATTTTTGCCTTTTTGCAAAGATATTATATAAAAGGAATGGTAGGGTGGACTACAAGATAAAATGAAAGGTAAAAAACTTACTATAAAAGATATAGCAAAGATTGCAGGGGTTGGAGTTGGAACAATCTCTCGTGTATTGAATCAAGATCCTCACGTAAGTGAGGAAACAAGGAGAAAAGTTCTTCAAATTATTGAAGAGTTAAATTATACTCCCCATTATGCAGCCCGTTCTTTACCAAAGGGTAAAACTTATCTTATTGGTATTGTTGCACCTATTTTTACAAGACCATTCTTCTTTGAGGTAATTAGAGGAATTAGTAGTGTTCTTTCTGATACTCAGTATGATATAGTTCTCTTTAACTTAGCTAATGATGAGAGTAGAAATAGATTTTTTAGGGTTCTACCTATAAAAGGGAAAGTGGATGGTTTAATTATCATTAGTTTGCATTTGTTAGATAAAGAGGCAAAAGCTCTTCAAAACCTTGGCATTCCTACGGTTCTTGTAGATTCATACCATCAAGATTTTTATTCAATCTCAGTAGATAATGTATTGGGGGGATTTATTGCTACGGAATATCTTATTGAGTTAGGTCATAAAGAGATATTCCATATAAATGAGCCCTTGGAAAATCCCCCCTTTGGTTTTGCGGTAGGAAGTCTAAGATTAGAAGGTTATAAAAAAGCTCTATATCTATATAATTTACCTTTTATAGAAGATAATATAGTTTATACTCCTACAACAAAAGAAGGGGGAAGAAAAGCAGGTCAAATTATATTAGAAAAGGGCAAAATTCCCTCCGCCATTTTTGCTATTTCAGATCTTCAAGCTATTGGTCTTTTGGATTACTTTAAAGAGAAAAATGTAAAGTTACCTGAAGATTTTTCAATAGTTGGATACGATGACTTAGAAATTGCTCAATACCTCAACCTAACCACTGTATCCCAACCTATCTTTCAAATGGGGCAATTATCCGCAATAGCCCTCTTAGATATCTTAAAGGGAAAAGAATTAGAAACAAAAATTGTAGTTTTACAACCTCAACTAAAAATCAGAGGAAGCTGTAAACAAAAATTGTAAGGTCCTTATCTTTTTAAAAGAAGGTTATTTATCGAACATATCAGCTTAGAGCTTGACAAAGTATTTTTTTATTTATTATAGTTTTAAACGAACGTTCACCTAAAGGTGGGTGAGTCTTTGTGAGGAAAAAGTGGGTTACTTTAAAAGATGTAGCAAAGAAGGCAGGAGTAAGTTATCAGACTGTTTCTAAAGTTATAAATAATAAAGCAAGAGTTTCAGAGGAGACAAAGAAAAAAATTTTTCAAGCTATAGAAGAACTTGGATATAAGCCTAATATATTAGGACGAGGCTTACAAAGAGCTTCTATAAATACTATTGGTTTTGTAACTTCACCACCAGAAGAAAGGGTTTCAGATCCATTTTTTAACGAACTTTTAATGTCGATCATTGATACAGCTTCTAAATTTCATTATGATATTCTTGTTTCTGTTTGTCCTTTAGGTTCTAATGCTGTAGATATTCTTGAGCAACTTGTTAAGACTGGTCGTGTCGATGGTATCATCCTCGATGGCATTAAGGTAAAAGATGATAGGATAAATTATTTGATTAAAGAAAAATTTCCGTTTGTTACTATTGGACGTAATGATTTGTCAGTAGATTATTCATATGTAGATGTAGATGGAAGGTCTGCAATATATAAAATTACTAACTATCTTATAAACAAGGGACACCGTATTTTAGCTTTTGTGGGGCCTTCGTTAGAATATTTTTATGTTAGAGAAAGACTTGCAGGTTTTATGGAAGCTACAAAAGAAAGAGGAATTTCGATTGATGAAAAGTATATTCTTTTGGGATATGAGAGAGAAGAAGGCGGATATAGGGCTATGGATTTAATTATGAATTTAAATCCTTTTCCTACAGCTATTGTTTGTTGTAGCGATCTTATTGCTATTGGAATCATGAAAAAATCGTATGAGTATGATTTGGACATAGGACGAAATCCAGCTGTTACTGGTTTTGATGGTATATCTCTTTCTGAATATGTTTATCCTCCTCTTACTACAATTCGACAACCAATATCTCAGATTGGAGAATGGGCAGTTCGACTTCTAATTTCTATTCTAAAAGGTGAGCCATTAGAAAATCATCAAATTATACTTCCTGCAGAGATTATGATAAGAAAAACTTCAGAGTCTCCAATAAACCTTTAAAAGAACTGATCTGTAATCACTTTTAATCACCCCCAATCATAGGCACAATTCTTCCTTTCTTGCTTATCTTTAATCTCAATCTTAATATCTCAATTATTCTTAAGGCAAAATTTATGAAGCTTATTATTCCTCTCTTTAATTCCTCCTTTAATAACTTTATTCTATGCTCTCCCTTCTCTACTTTTGATGTTAAGTAAATAACTAACAATGCTCCCATAAATACTACTAACCATCTCCCTAAAACTTCTTCCTCATCTATATAACTTAAAAATTCTAAATTGAACTCATTTTTCTCATTCCTGAACATCTCCTCTATTTTCATCCTTTCTCTGTATAGCCCCCAACTTAACCTCTCCTTTGGCAAACTTGTTACATATGCGTAAAAATCTTCCTTCCCATTCATCACTTCATATCCTCTTATGTATACATTTGCTACTATCCCATGAATTAGAACTCCTTCATAAATCCCTTTTGGCAACATGGTTATTAGCTTCTCGTTTACATAAACATTCTTCTTTAACCTGATAACAAAATTCATCCCTTTATCTTTTAGAAATTCCATCAGTCTTCTATATGTAAATTCTCTATCAAAGATAAAAACTGTCCCTTTTGGAATTAAT